>CAUJGC010000079.1 GCA_963169075.1 Myxococcota bacterium | reverse complement strand
CCAGCGACCCGTCGGTGTCCCCCCGTCACGGGGGGGACCGGCCCCGTTGCTCCTGTTAGCAGTGCGATGCAGGAGCTTACGGGGCCGGGGGGGGTGCCGTCACGGGGGGGACCGGGGGCGTTCGTCCCATCCCGCAGGGTTGGACGTTACGCCCCCGGGGGGGTCAACGCCCCGCCTCCTCGAAGCACGCCTCCGCGGCCTCCGTCATCGTCCAGCCGCAACGCCCGTCGTCCTGGCGCTCGCAGATCGCCTCGCGGAAGCAGGCGTAGCTCGCGTGCCACTCGCACGTCGTGACCAGCTCCTCGCCCTCCTCGCCGCAGCGCTGACCGGAGCAGCCGCCCACCACGCACCGCGCCTCCTCGCAAGCACCCTGCCGCGACACCGACACGCCGTGCTGGTGCGCCGCGCAGGCGTTGGAGTAGGTGCGCCCATCGCATCCGCACACAGGAGCATACTCCCGCGTGCACGCCTCCGGCGCCACCTGGCAGGTGCCGCCGTGATCCAGCGCCCCGCAGGCCGCCGACTCCTCAAAGCGGCAGAAGGTCCCCTCCGGGCAGGCGCCTGCGCCGCGCGTCCCGCAGGTCTGACCCACCTCCGGCTCGCACGCACCCGCCCGCTGCACCGACACCCCCGCGGCGTTGGCCGAGCACGCGTTGGAGTAGGTCTGGCCGTCGCACCCACACACCGGCGCATACTCCCGCGTGCAGATCGAAGGCGCGACCCGGCACACCCCCGTCGCATCCGCCCAGCCGCAGATCCCCTCCGGCTCGTAGTGGCAATACTCCCCCTCGCCGCACGTGTCCCCAAGCCGCGCCCCGCAGCGAACCTCCGACGGCGCCGCCTCACACGTCCCCACCACCTGACAGGCCACCCGGCAGGGCGGATCGGCGTACACGCACTCCGGGCACACCGTCTCCAGCGCGCAGACCTCCCCCTCCGCGCACTCCCCGTCCTCCTGGCACGACACCGCGTCCGGTACGCACTGCGCAGGGCAGGGCGCGCGGATGCACTGCACCGCCTCGCAATGCTGATCCTCGGCGCAATCGGCGTCGCTCTGGCACCCGGCCACCGCCTGCATCAGCGCCTCGTAGCGCACCACCTCGAAGCCGTGACGCTGCACCGAGTAGTCCGTCACCAGCTCCACCGTCGCCGCCGAGCCCGGCACCTCCGCCGACACAAAGTCCCCCAGCCGACCCGTGTACGTCGCCACCTGACGGCCATAACCATCATAGAGGTACACAAAGTCGTACCCCCGCTCGGTGTTGAACCCCTCAAAGCGCAGCCGCACCCGCTCCGTCCCCGGCGCGGCCTGCACCGTCCACTTCTTGCGCGTGTTCGCCCGGTAGGGATGCTGCGTCCGGATCGCCTCCGGCCCCAGCTCCACCGTCACCCACTCCCCCGGGCTCGACGCCACACGGTACTGGATCGCCGTGATCCGATACCCGAACCCCGACACCGAGTAGTCGCTCACCAGCGCCACCCGCGCCTCGTCCCCCGTGATCGTCTCCGACCACCCCCGGTAGCGACCCGTGAACGACTGCACGACCTCCCCCGCGCCGTCCAGCACCTCCACGCTGTCGTAGCCCCGCTCCACCTCCAGCCGCTCGAAGTAGATCCGCAGCTCCGTCGCACCCTTCGGCGCACGCACCACCTGCGCCTGCTCCAGCCCCAGCTCCGCCTCATACGGGTGCGACGACTCCACCGGCTCCGCCAGGCGCAGCGCCGTCCACCCCTCCACCGCCTGCCACGCCACCGCGTCGGGCTTCTCACCCGACACCTCCCCCTCCTCACCTGCGCCCACGCAGCCCGTCAGCGCCACCACCATCCCCACCAACACCCAACTGACCTGCTCGCTACGCATCGTCTTCTTCTCCAACCAGCCCAACGCCTCTACGCAGGCACCTGCCCTGCTCTCGATCCACAGCCACGCCCCTTATCCCGCCTGCTCCCCTCCGTCAAGCCCCTTCATCTCCCTACGCTCTCCTACCCCCACCTACCCCCGCCGCCGCCCACGAGCCTTGGCACTCCGCGACAACTATGCTACCCCCTTCACCTCTGAAGGGATGTCCCCTGCGCCGACAACGGAGAGCCTGATGAGCCACGAGATGAACCAGCGGATCCACTGCCGACGATGCCACCACGCCAGCGCAGGCGACGCCTTCGGAGGCCCCGAGGCCACCACGCACTACGCCCCCGATCTGGAGCTGGAGCCCCGCCATATCGACATCGATCTCCACATCGACGTCGAGGCCCAGCGCGCCGAAGGACGCGTCACCACCACCGTCCAGGCCCGCACCGCTGGGGACCACACCCTCACCCTGAACGCTCTGGACTTCGAGGCCGTCCAGGTCCGCGATCCCGACGGCCGCGACCTCTCCTGGCGCTACGACGGGCAGCGCCTCACCGCCCGCTGGGCCGAGCCCTTCCTGCAGGACGAGCAGCGCCGCGTCGAGGTCGCCTACCGCGTCGTCGAGCCCACCAGCGGACTCCACTTCTCCTCACCCGACGCCGGCTGGGCCCACCGACCCCGCTTCGCCGCCACCGACCACGAGTCCGAGCGCGCCCAGCACTGGCTCCCCTGCGTCGATCTCCCCGCCGTCCGCACCACCCTCGACCTCCACCTCCGCGCCGACGCCGCCTTCACCATCCTCGCCAACGGCGCCCTCCTGCGCGAGGAGGACCACGGGGACGGCACACGCACCGCACACTGGCGCCTCGAACAACCCTGCCCCAGCTACCTCATCTGCTTCGCCCTCGGTGACCTCATCCGCGTCGAGGACACCCCCTTCGAAGGCGCCCCCGTCGCCTACTTCACCAGCAACAACTACAGCGCCGACGACCTCCGACGCGCCTTCCACCCCACCCCCGACATGCTCGCCTGGATGACCGCCAGGCTCGACCACCCCCTCCCCTGGCCCAAGTACTTCCAGTTCGCCCTCCCCGAGTTCGGCGGCGCCATGGAGAACATCTCCCTCGTCAGCTGGGATGACCTCTTCATCCTCGACCCCACCTGGGAGCGCGAGTTCCGAGGCGTCACCGACATCGTCAACGTCCACGAGATGGCACACACCTTCTTCGGGGATCTCGTCGTCTGCCGCGACTTCGCACACGCCTGGCTCAAAGAGAGCTGGGCCACCTACATGGAGAACGTCTGGCTGGAGGACAACCGCGGCCAGGACGACCTCCGCTACAACCTCCTCCTCGACGCCGACGCCTACCTCGCCGAGGCCGACGAGGTCTACAAGCGCCCCATCGTCACCCGGCGCTTCGCCTCCTCCTGGCAGATGTACGACAACCACCTCTACCCCGGCGGCGCCCTCCGCCTCCACACCCTCCGCATGGAGCTGGGCGATGAGGTCTTCTGGCGCGCCGTACGCCTCTGGCTCCGACGCTACGCCTTCCAGACCGTCGAGACCGACGACTTCCGACGCCTCATGGAGGAGGTCTCCGGACGCTCCCTCGCCCGCTTCTTCGACCAGTGGTTCTACCGCCCCGGCTACCCCCACCTCAAGGTCGAGTTCGAGCACGACCCCAAGCACGGCGTCGGACGCTTCACCATCACCCAGCTCCAGGCCCCCGAAGACCGTGAGCCCGCCCCCCACGAGCCGCCCCTCTTCGCCCTCCGCGCCGAGGTCGGCTGGCGCATCGACGGCGTAGACCACACCGCCCCCGCCTGGCTCGACCGACGCACCCACACCGTCTCCGTCCCCATGCCCACCCCACCCCAGCACGTCCGCTTCGACCCCAACGGGCGCATCCTCTGCAAGCTCGACCTCAACCCCGGAGACGACCTCCTCGCCCATCAGCTCCTCCACGCCGCCGACACCGCCGGGCGCATCCACGCCGCCCGCACCCTCGCCAGCACCGGGCGACGCGTCAACGTCACCCGCCTCATCGACGCCTGGGCCCAGGAGCCCTTCTGGGGCGTCCGACGCGAGATCGCCCGCGCCCTCGCCAAGATCAACCTCCCCGCCGCCGCCCAGGCCCTCGCCCGCATCCTCACCGAAGAGCAGGATGACCGCGCCCTCGAAGGCGCTGCCCTCGCCGCCATCGGCCTCCGCGACCCCGCGGTCCTCGACGCCCTCCGACAGCGCGCCCAGGCCGGCGGCCTCGCCTATCGCGCCGCCGGCGCCGCCTGGGAGGCCCTCGGACACCTCCGCGATCAGGCACCCCTCGACCTCCTCCGCGACGTCGCCCAGCGCGACACCCACCTCGCCATCACCCAGAACGCCGCCATCCGCGGCCTCGCCCACACCCGCACCCAGGAGGCCGCCGACCTCCTCCTCACCCTCACCGAGCCCCAGCGACTCCAGCCCCGCGCTCGCGGCGCCGCCGTCCTCGCCCTCGGCAGGATCGCCCCCGCCCTCCCGCCCCACGCGCGCCTCCCCCTCCGCGAGCGCCTCCAGGACCTCCTCCGCGACCCCAGCGAGCGCCTCCGCCTCAACGCCTTCCACGCCCTCGGCGCCCTCGGAGACCCTGCCGCCGCCCCCGCCCTCCAGGCCGCCCTCCCCACCTTCACACACCAGACCCGCGTCAAGCTCCAGAGCACCCTCGACGCCCTCCGCAGCGACGCAGACCCCCAGCTCGACGCCCTCCGCAAGCAGGTCGAGGAGCTGAACACCCGCTGCGCCAAGCTCGACCAGCAGCTCCAGACCCTCCAGAGCCGCGTCGAAGAGAAAAATCAAGGCGAATAACCGCCTCTCAACCCCAAAGGCGGGAAAACCGCTCCACGAGGTCGCGATGTCCACCCTCCGCCGAAGCGCACCCCTCCTCCTCCTCCTCCCGCTCCTCCTCGCCGCCTGCGGCGATGACGAGGAGCCCACCCCGTCCCAGCCGAGCGCCGACGCCGCGCTCCCCGACGCCAGCGACCCCGCCGAGGACGCCAGCGACCCTGCCGAGGACGTCGCCCTCCCCGACGCCCCACCCAGCGAGGACGCCGGCCCTGACGTCGAGCCCTGGTGGCAGGACGACGTGGACTACACCCTGGCCCCGGGCGCCATCACCTGGCCGGCCCCCGGCTCCATCGCCGCCCCCAGCGGCGCGGGCTCCTTCCACTTCGGCGTCGCCACCGCCGCCACCCAGATCGAGGACCAGAACACCGCCGTGGACTGGCACGTCTGGAGCCTCCCCGAGCCCGAGGGGCTCGGCGTCGGCACCCCGCTGGGCGACGCCTCCCGCGGCTTCTCCCGCGCCCTGGACGACATCGACCTCCTCACCGACCTCGGCGTGGACGCCTACCGCTTCAGCGTCGAGTGGGCCCGCGTCGAGCCCCAACGCGACGTCATCGACGAGGACGCCCTGGCCCACTACGACGCCTTCATCGACGCCCTCGTCGAGCGCGGCATCCGACCCGTCATCACCCTCCACCACTTCTCCAACCCCATCTGGGTCGATGACCCCCGCGACCCCGGCTGCGCCGACGGACCCTCCGACGCCAACCTCTGCGGCTGGGACCACCCCCAGGGCGGCGCCCTCGTCCTGGAGGAGATCGAGGAGCACGCGCGCCTCCTCGGGGAGCGCTTCGGGGACCGCGTGGACATCTGGTGCACCGTCAACGAGCCCATGAACTACCTCGTCGCCAGCTACGGCGTCGGCGTCTTCCCACCGGGCAAGCGCGGCCTCTTCGACCTCGACGGCATCCTCGTCCCCGCCTTCCGCAACTACATCGCCGCCCACGCCGTCATGTACGACGCCCTCAAAGAGGCCGACACCCTGGACGCCGACGGCGACGGCCAGCCCGCCAGCGTCGGCTTCACCCAGGCCGTCGCCCGCTGGGCCCCCGCCCGCGACAACGACCGCTCCAACCTCCCCGAAGACATCCTCGCCGCCGCCCGCATCGAGTACTTCTACCACCTCCTCTTCGTCGAGGCGCTCCGCCAGGGCGGCTTCGACCCCGACCTCGACATGAACCTCGACGAGCCCCACCCCGAGTGGGCCGGGCGCCTCGACTGGCTCGGGGTCCAGTACTACTTCCGCGCTGGCGTCTCCGGGCGCAACGGCGGCATCATCCCCCGCCTCGGCGTCACCCCCTGCGCCGAGGGCTTCGACTTCGGCGCCTGCCTCCCCCCCGAAGACCCCACCTTCTGGGTCGAGGAGATGGAGTACGAGTTCTGGGCCCCCGGCATCTACACCGTCCTCGCGGACTTCGCCCAGCGCTGGCCCGACCTCCCCATGACCGTCACCGAGTCCGGCATCGCCGCCCGCAACGGCACCCGGCGCGCCGAGCACATCGTCCGCTCCCTGGAGCAGATCGAGCGCGCCCGCCTCGACGGCGCCGACGTCCGCGGCTACTACCACTGGAGCCTCTACGACAACTTCGAGTGGGCCAAGGGCTACATCCCCCGCTTCGGCCTCTACACCGTGGACTTCGACGCCACCTACGACCGCACCCCCACCGAGGGCGCCACCCTCTACCGCGACATCCTCACCGAGCGCACCCTCTCCCAGCCCATGCGCGACGCTCACGGCGGCCTCGGACCCATGACCCCGGAGGAGTAGACGGGGGTCGGGGGGGCGCGGGCCCCCCGCCCCCGGGGGGCCCCCGAAACCCCCCGCCCCGGAAACACCAAACA
>CAUJGC010000078.1 GCA_963169075.1 Myxococcota bacterium | reverse complement strand
GGGCCCCGGCCCCGGGCGGCCCGGCCCCCGCCCGCCCGCCCCCCCCCCCCCCCCCCCCCCCCGGGGGGGGTCCCCTCCCGGGGGGGACCGGGGCCGTCAGTTCAGCGCGTGGGGAACGGCGAGGGTGAAGGGCGCGACGGTGGCGTCAAAGGGCTCACCGCCGTCGGGGCGGATCATCTGGAAGGTGCCGTGCATGGCGCCGACGGGGGTGTTGAGGGGGCAGAAGCTGGTGTACTCGAAGTGCTGACCCGGCATGAGGACCGGCTGGGCGCCGACGACGCCGGGGCCGCGGACCTCCTGGACCTCGCCGTGGGCGTTGGTGATGATCCAGTGGCGGCTGATGAGCTGGACGGTCTGGTGGCCTTCGTTGGTGATGCGGATGCGGTAGGCGAAGAAGTAGTAGGTGTGCTCGTCGGAGGAGCGCTCGGGGATGAAGAAGCTCTCGGTGGCGACGCGGACGCCCTGGGTGGTGGCTTCGCTCATGGGTGCTCGGCGGGGGCTTGGGCTCGGGCCGCGTCGCGGGCGAGCAGGTCGTCGAGGAGGGCCTGCATGGCCTGGGTCGGGAGGCCGCGCTCGCGCCCCCATTGGATGTTCATGGCGAGCATCGCGCGGGTCTGATCCCCGACCTTGGTGAAGTGATAGCGGATGTAGACCTCCAGGTCGAAGGGCATGACGTGCGGGGCCAGCCCCAGCGCCAGGCGCATCAGCGCCGGGCTCAGGAGGCCCAGCGCGCCGGGCGGGGTGGCCTGGTTGTAGGCGGCGGCGATCTGGACGTACTCCTGGGAGACGGCGTGGGCGCGGGCCAGGGTGGGGCCGGTGCGGTAGCGCTCCAGCTCCCAGTCGTCGAGCTGCAAGGCCGCGATGTGGGACATCATCACCGCCGAGCCGAAGCCGCCCTGACGCGGGGCGCTCTCCACCTCGCGGGCCGGGCAGCCGCCGCGCAGCAGCGCCTGGACCACCGGGGCGGCGATGCCGCCCGGGCCGCTGTAGACGTTGGGCGCCCCCGGCGGCAGCAGGTACGCCACGCACGGCGCCCGATCCTCGCCGGGGAGCGGCGCCTGGTAGGCGATCATGGTGATGAGGCCGCTGACGAGGCGGCGCTCGGGGAGGCGCTCCAGGAGCCAGGCGCGGTCCTGCATCCCGGGGGTCGTGTTGACGATGACCGCCTCCCCCAGGTGCGGCAGGAGGTCGTCCACCCAGGTGCCTGCGCGGAGGGCGGTGGCGGAGGTGCAGAACCAGACCTGATCCCAGGTGTGGCGCCCGGCCTCCTGGGGGGTGGTGATGACGTGCTCGGGGTGGAAGGTGAAGTCCTCGTCCGGGCCGAGCAGGCGGTAGCGGTGCATGGGGAAGCCGCGTCGGGCCTCGGCGGCGTACTTGGGCTTGACGAAGACGCTGACCTGGGCGCCGCCGCGCTGGAGGTGGGCGGCGTAGACCTGGCCGACAGCGCCGGCGCCGACGATGAGGGCGCGCATGGAGGGGCTCCTAATCGGAGAAGAGGGTGCCCTGGCGAGGCTGGTCGACGTAGCGCGTGATCTCCTTGCGGAGGCGGGCGTCTTCGAGCAGCTCGCGGGGGTGGATGTTGTAGACGCGGACCCGGAGGGTGAAGTCATCCGAGAGCGCGCTGCGGGAGGGGAAGATGGGATCAAACCAGCTCTGGTGCAACACCTCGGCGGTGTTGCCCACGCCCAGGTGCGGCAGGAGGGTCTGGAGCGTCCCCAGGAGCTGCTGCCGGGCCTTCTCGCGGAGGCTCTCGTAGTTGTCCAGCAGCTCTTTGCGGAGGTTGGCCCGGATCTGCTCGCGGGTGCGCTCGCTCTGGCGGACGAAGCGGTTGATGCGGTCGTGGGTCAGGAAGGGGTCGCCGGTGTAGGGGAAGGGGCCCTCGTCGAGCTTGTTGCACTCGGCGCGGAGGTCTTCGAGGGTCTTGCGGATGGGCTGGACGATGTCCTGGGGGAAGAGCTGGAAGCGCAGCTCGGTGGTGGCGTTGACCTGGCGCATCTCCGCGAAGTTGAACCCGAGCTGGAGGAGGTTCGGGGAGAAGCTGTTGCGCGTGTCCGGGAAGAGCCGGTAGTGCATGCTGACGAAGCCGCCCAGGCGGCTGAGGCGCTGGGCCAGGTCTTCGCAGCTCGCCAGGGTGAGGCGTGGAGGCATGGGGTGGGGTCCTTGGTGGGGCTCACCGCTTGAACCAGCCCAGGAGCCCCTCGGCGCGCCCCTTGGGGGCGTCGGGCTGCTGAGGCTCGGGGGGCCGGGACGAGTCCAGGGCGTTGAGGCGCTGCCGCGCCTCCTCCAGCTCGGGCTGGAGGTGGAGGGCGCGCTTGTAGTGCCGGATGGCTGCCTCGGGATCGCGCTGCGTCTCCGCGATGCGGCCCAGGTAATACCACCCCTCTGATAGCGCGGGATCGAGGCTCAAGGCAAGCTCGATGCGCTCCCGGCAGATGCGCCGCTGGCGCTCCTTGTCTTTGTAGGGGAGGTTGAAGAGCGTCCACGACTTCAGGAGCGTCACCCGCGGCTCCATCGCCAGCTCGGCGGGGAGGCCGTCGAGGAGGCGCGCCGCGGCCTCCCACCGCCGCTCCGCGATGGCCTGGATCGCCTGGGCGATGGGGTCCGCCGGGGGGGCGGGGGCGTGGGCAGGCTTCGGCGCGCCGTGCGCCTCGCTCTGGGGCAGGTGCTCGGGGCGGGCGTAGGAGACGCGGGAGGGCAGGGGCGGCGGCGGGGCGGCGCGCTTGCCGGTGGGCTCGCGCTGCCAGGGGGGCTCGGCGGCGGCGGGCGGCGGCGCCTGGGGCGCGCCGCAGAGCTGGTCGTAGGCGCGCTTGAGGGCCGCCTCCAGGTGGCGGGCCTGCCGCTGGAGGCTGGGGGGGAGCGAGACGCCCGGCGGCGGGCTGATGTCGCGCAGCGTCGCATGGAAGGCCTCCCGCAGCGCCTCCGGGCTCGCGCCCTGCGCGACCCCGAGCAGCGCCCACGGGTCGCCGCTCTCCAGGCGGAGCCCGTACTGCACGATGCTCTTGCGCAGGTGCTGAGAGTCCGGGGTCGGCGCCTTGAGGATGGCCTGGAGGCGGTCCTGCGAGGTGGGCGTGAGGGGCGCTGGCGGCCCGTCGAAGGGCGGCGGCGCGCTCAGGGGTTGGGTGGTGAGGGCGACCATCCGGGTCTGCCGCAGCACCCAGACCAGCGTCAGCAGCTCCAGCACCCGCGAGCCCGCCCGCTGGGTCAGCTCCTGGAGGGTCCGCTTGCCGTCGATCAGGGAGAGCAGCTCGCGCTGCCCCTCCCGCTCCGGCAGGAAGGGCAGGAAGGCGTCAAAGCGGCTGGTGCGGTTCACGATGAAGCCCAGCTCGCTGGTGAGGTGCTGGGCGATGGTGTTCGGCGGGACGTGCCGGAGGATGCCCTCCGAGATCAGCTCGATGGGGTTCTGCGGGAAGGGCTGGAGCCGGTGGGACCACGCGTCGCCCTCGACGAGGATGAAGTGCCCGCGCTGGAGCGCGAAGAGGTTCAGGATGCGCTCGACCACCAGGCGATCCTGCGCCGCCAGGAGCTGCTCCGGCGTGATCAGGTCCAGCTCCAGCAGCGCCTCCGCCAGCGGCTTGTGGACCTCCCGCGCCCGCTGGAGCGCAGGCAGCTTGATGAACCCCAGCTGGAGCAGGATCGAGTCCAGCTGCTCCGAGGGCGCCTCCGAGGTGGCCGCCACCGGCACGCCCTCCAGGACATAGATCGTGCGGCTCTGGTGGTTGGCGGTGACGTTGAGCTGGCCGCTCGTCTTGCCCGCAAAAAGCTTGTAGAGCAGATCCCCCACCGGCGTGTCCGCCAGATCGCCCACGTTCATGAGGTTCGTCTGGAAGGTGACGCGGCTGAAGTCCCGCGCCGGGAAGACGTGGGTGCTCGGCAGCGGCGGCATCCGCTCCAGACGAGGCCGCGCCTGCGGCCTCGGCGGCGCCGCGCGCTCCAGCGGCGCCTCCTCGAAGGGGTTGAAGGCGCGCCGCGCCGCCGCAGGCGCGGCCTGCGCTGGCGCTGGCGCGGCCTGCGCCGCCGCTGGGGGCTTCGTCTCCTCCAGCCGTTGCAGCAGGCTCAGGAGATCGCGCCCCGAGAAGGGGCGCGGGAGGTAGGGCGCCTCCGGGCGGCCCGCCAGCGGGCCGCCGATCCCGGCGACCTTCGCCTCCGGGCGCTGGCGCCCGAGCACCTGGAGGACGAGCGGATGCCCCGGCAGCTCGTTGTCCAGCAAGACGATCTCCGGCCGCAGCGAGGCGATGAGCGGCAGCGCCTCCTCCACGCTCTGGCACGGCGTCGCCGCGTAGCCCCGCGACGCCAGGAAGTGCACGAGCGACGCCGTGAAGCTGGCATCAAAGTCGATGAGGAGGATGGGAGGAGCTTGGGAGGGTAGCATGGCAGACCTGTGGCTTATCAACCTGGTGACCAGTCTAAGCCTTTCTGCCAAAGTGCGCCAGTAGTCATGGCATGGGAAAGCGCGACCCCCCCGGCCCCGTAACCGCCGACTTCGCTTCGCTTCATCGGCGGAACGGGGCCGGTCCCCCCCGTGACGGCAACCCCCCCGGCCCCGTAACCGCCGACTTCGCTACGCTTCATCGGCGGAACGGGGCCGGTCCCCCCCGTGACGCAACCCC
>CAUJGC010000077.1 GCA_963169075.1 Myxococcota bacterium | reverse complement strand
TTTTTATATCAAAACAGCACCAGAAGCTATCGAGCCAGGTCCTTGCACGCGCGGGTGAGCGCCACCTGGCCCAGCTCGCTGCACTCCAGCTCCAGGAGGCAGGCGAAGGCCTGATCGGCGCCCTCGGCAGACCAGGACTGCGTCTCGGCGCGGCACTCGCTCAGGCAGCTGTCTTCGACGAGGCCGCAGGCGTCGATCCATTGACAGACCCCCTCGCAGTCCGCGTCGTAGCTGACCCCGAGGAGCGGATCGACGCAGCGGCGCTGCTCACAGAGCAGCTCATCCCTGCAATCCGCGTCCGCGAGGCAGGCCTCGCCGGACGCGCCGAGGCGCGCCTCGCGGGTGTCCCCGCACGCCGCGACGCTGAGGAGGAGGGAGAAGAGGAGGAGGAAGGCCCCAGGCTGCGCGCGCATAAGGCCCCCGCTCACATCCGCTCGCGGAGCATGTCCACCAGATCGCGGGTGTGGGAGGTCCGCGCGAGCTGGGCGATGGTGTCCAGGCGCGGACGGATGAGGCTCCGCTTCTGGAGGCCGCGGGTCGCGTCCATCTCGATGAGCTGGTCCAGCGCGAGGCCCAGCAGCTCCTCGTCGCTCAGGTCGAGCATACGGATGAGGAGGGGCTCGTCGTCGGGGAGGGTGTAGGTGGCGACGAGGGCGCGGATGGCGGCCTCGAAGTCCTCGTGGCTCTCGGCGGTGCGGGCGGCGCGGATGAGGCGCTGGCGCTCGGCCGACTGACCGGAGGCGGTGTTCAGGCCGCTGACCACGTCCTTGAAGCGGTCGGGCACCTCGCCGGTATCAAACATCTTGTCCAGATCGGACTTGTAACCCCGCGGCGAGGTGGGGGTGTGGACCCGGCGCCCGCCGATGGTCTGGGCCGTAGGGGCGGGGGTTTTGGTCTCGCGGGAGATATGACTGGTGTCGCGCCAGATCTTCTTGGTCATCGGGATCACCCGTGGTCATCGCCTGGCTGGGCGGAGGTGGTTGGGTTGTCATCACGCCCGGAGGCGTTGGTCGCAAGGTCGCAAGAGAGGAGCACCACCCCGGCGTGAGGGCCGCGGCGGTGAAGGGAGGGCGCGAGGACCGCGCCCTGAGGGGGGACCACCCTGGGAGGGTGGGTCGTCTGTTGCAAGGACACCACGCAGCCTGGCAGACGAAGCGGCCCCTCTATAGTGGGGTGCCTACGTCCGGGTCAAGCCCTGAGGGATGCTTTGACCATGCCCAGCGGCTCCGCGATGGGAGTCTCATCCACGCATGTCCTGCGAGATTTGTCAAGCACAATCCAAGCCAGATCGCGCGTGCATCTTGTAACGGGCTCCAGGCCACGCCCAGGAATACTTGACACCCCAGGGGGGCTTGCCTACGTTGGCGGCGCCTCGCCGCGGATGTAGGCCAAGCGCGGCGGTGTGCCGCATGCTTCGCATCCACGTCGGGGAACAGGCCGCCGCCGCGCTTTCTTCCCGGCGCGCTGCGCCTTCCAACCTCCACCCCGAGCGCCACGGAGCGGCGCAGCACGACAGGAGTCGCGGGATCTCTATGCTGAACTATCTTCTGGCTGGGCTCGGCGCAGCGCTGGTCGCTGGCGCGCTGGTGGGGCTGGGCGAAGGCCTGAGCGTCTTCTTCGGAGACCCCGCCGTGGGCTCCACCGGACCGCTCTATGGGGTCGTCTTCTACGCTGCGCTGCTTGGGCTCGCGGGGCCCGGGCTGGGCCTGGTCGGCTGGATCGCCTCCCGGCTCCGCGATCCGGGTCGCATCTCGCCACGCTGGACGTGGGTCATGTCGCTTATTGCGACGCTCGTCCCGGTGGCGGTGGTCGTGGTGCGCTTCCGGATCGTGCGCGACGTCTTCCACGAGAAGCTCGCCCTGACCTCGGGGGCGGGCATCGGCGTCCACCTCGGCCTCGTGGCGCTGGCGGCGGTCCTGGCGGGGGGCCTCTGGTTCGCCCTGCGCCCCAGCGAGCGCACGCCCCTGGGGCGGGCCAGCGCGCCGGTCCTCACGGGCGCGCTCCTCGCGGCTGCCCTCGTCATCGCCGCCCCCTTCCTGGGTCTGGGCGGCGAGGCGCAGCTCCCGAAGGGGAGCGGGGCGGGCGGCGACGCGACGCGTGCGCCGGTCATCCTCATCATGGTGGACACCCTCCGGGCGGACCGCCTCACCCCCTACGGCTACGCGAAGGACACCTCCCCCCACCTGGCCGCCTTCGCCAAGGACGCCGTGGTCTTCGAGAAGGCGTTCGCCCAGGCCTCGTGGACCCGCCCGAGCACCGCGACGCTCCTGACCAGCCTGCCGCCCTCCGCCCACGCGACGATGTACAAGCCCGACCGCCTGCCGGAGAGCGTGGAGAGCGTCGGGGAGGTCTTCACCGCCGCGAAGTACACCACCGGGGGCCGGGTGACCAACTACAACATCGCCCCCTACTTCAACTTCGCCCAGGGCTTCGACGACTACCGCTACCTGGAGCCGGACTACTACTGGTGGGCGGACGAGGGCTCCTCCAAGCTCTCCCTCTACAACCTCGCCCGCGTCGTCCGCGAGCGCGTGGCGCCCTCCAAGGACCGCCCGGCCTTCTACTATCAAGACGCCCAGGTGACCACCGACGCGGCCCTCACCTGGATCGACGCCCACAAAGAGGAGCCCTTCTTCCTCTTCCTGACGTATATGGACCCCCACGACCCCTACTTCGCCAGGCCGCTCAACGGCGAGGCCTGGAGCCGCGCGGCGACCCTCGATCCCGATCCGAAGCTGGCCGGGCGCCTGAGCGACCTCTACGACGGCGAGATCACCTACTGGGATGAGCACTTCGGGCGCCTGGTCGCAGAGCTCAAAAAGCGCGGCCTCTACGACCGCGCTGTCATCGCCGTCACCAGCGATCACGGCGAGGAGTTCCAGGAGCACGGCGGCTGGTGGCACGGCACCACGCTCTACGAGGAGCAGATCCACGTGCCCCTCCTCGTCAAGCGCCCTGGCAACGCCGACGGCGGCAAGCGCGTCAAGGCCCTCGCCCAGCTCATGGACGTCGCCCCGACCCTCGCCGCTCAGGCCGGCGTCGCCCCGGCGGCCAGCTGGCGGGGCCGCGACCTCCTCGGGGACAGCCCCGAGCCCGCCGCCATCTTCGCGGAGGAGGACCACCAGGGCAACGTCCTCCGCGCCCTCCGCGGCCAGGAGTGGAAGATCATCGAGGCCAACGCGGGCAACCCCCGCGGCCTCGCCCCGGTCGAGCTCTACCGCATCGATCAAGACCCCGGCGAGCAGCGCAACGTCGCCCAGGACCAGGGCGAGGTCCTCGCCGGGCAGCAGAAGGCCCTGGAGGACGCCAGCAAGGGCGCCATCCAGAACGCCGCCAAGCGCGACAGCCAGGAGATCGACGAGGACTCCCAGCGCCTCCTCAAAGAGCTGGGCTACATCGAGGAGTGAATGACCCCTCACCCCCTGCCCTTCGCCCGCCGCGCCGCCCACGGCGCGGCGGATCGCGTCGTCGTCATCGGCCTGGACTGCGCCTCCCCGTGGCTCCTGCTGGAGCGCTGGCGCGACGCCATGCCGCGCCTCGACGCCCTGGCCCGCCGGGGCGTCGCGGGCACGCTCCGCTCCTGTGATCCCCCCATCACCGTCCCCGCCTGGCGCGTCATGGCCAGCGGCCAGGACGCCGGCCTCCAGGGCGTCTACGGCTTCCGCAACCGCAGCGGGTGGGGCTATGACGCCCTCCGCGTCGCCTCCTCCGCCGACTTCCAGGGCGAGCCCCTCTGGGCGCGCCTCGGCGCGCGCGGGCTCCGCACCACCCTCCTGGGCCTGCCGGGGACCTGGCCGCCCCCCGACCTCCGCGGCGCCTGCATCTCCGGCCCCCTCACCCCGGACCTGAGCGCCGCCTGCGCCGCACCGCGTGAGCTGGCCGAGTGGCTCCGCCAGCGGTGGCCCACCTACGCCTTCGACGTCGCAGACCACCGCCTCATGGACCCTGAGGCCCTCCTCGACGCCGTCGAGGCCATGACGCGCACACGCCAGGAGGTCGCCCTCGCCTTGGCGGCCCGCGACGACTGGAACCTCCTCTGGAGCGTCGAGATCGGGCTGGACCGCCTCTACCACGCCCTCTGGCACCACATCGACCCCGCGCACCCGCGCTATCAGCCCGGCTCCCCGCTGGAGGCCCGCCTGCGGGACTACCACGCCCTCCTGGATCGCGGCATCGGCGCCCTGGTGGACGCCCTCGACGACGGAGAGACCACCTTCCTCGTGGTCAGCGACCACGGCGCGCGCCCCATGCTCGGCGGCTTCTGCATCAACCAGTGGCTCATCGACCACGGCTGGCTCGTCCTCAAGGCCCCCCTGCCCCACCCCGCCCGCCTCACCCTCGACCAGGTGGACTGGTCCCGGACCCGCGCCTGGGCCACCGGCGGCTACGTCGGCCGTGTCTTCCTCAACCTCCAGGGGCGCGAGCCCCTCGGGATCGTCCCCCCTGCCGAGGCCGCCCAGACCCTCGCCAGGCTCCGCGCCCAGCTGGAGGGCATCGCCCTCCCCGACGGCACCCCCATGCGCAACGTCGCCTTCCCCCCCCATGAGCGCCTCACGACGCCGCGCGGCTTCCCGCCAGACCTCCTCGTGGTCTTCGCGGATCTCGCGTGGCGCGGCCTCGACACCGTAGGCGGCCCCACCTTCACCGCCGCCAACGACACCGGAGCCGACAGCGCCAACCACGCCTGGGAGGGCGTCTTCGTCGCCGCAGGCGCAGGGATCTCCCCCCAGGGCGCCGCGCAGGGGATGCGCCTCCTCGACGTCGCCCCCCTCATCGAGCTGCTCCTGACCGGCGCAGCCGGGCCCTCAGGGCCGCGTTGACAAGCCTTCAACAGACTGACAGAATGTGCGCCTTTGCCCCACATCGACCGCGTGGGGTGCGCGGGCGTCGTGCCCTGGAACGTAGAGCGTTGAGGTGATTCAGATGCGAAGACTGATGGGATGGCCGCTGGGCGTCGTGCTCCTCGCGGCGTGTTTGACGATGGCCGCGTGCGGCGATGACAACGAAGGCTCGGGCGACAGCAACAACAGCTCGGCCAACAACAACCCCAACAACAACCCCAACAACTCCACCAACAACAACACCAATAATCCCAACAACTCTGTCAATAACAGCACCAACAACTCCACAAACAACAGCACCAACAACCCCAACAACTCCACCAACAACAACACCCCCGACCCCGTCGCGGCGTGCGAGGCGGCCTGCATGAACCTCGGCACCACCTGCCGAGACGAGTTCCTGGCGGAGTGCCCCACCGAGGTCGTAGATCAGCTCATCCCCGGCTGCCAGCAGGCGTGCGCCGACGAGAACGCCCGCGCCCAGATCACCGCCGTGGCCGGGCTCCCCTGCGCCACCGTCGTCCCCCTCGCCATCGACGGCTTCGGCCTCTCGGACCTCTGCGCCGACGAGCCGCAGGAGTGCGACAACCAGGGCTTTGAGGCCACCCAGAGCGCCTTCGAGTACGACGACTTCACCGGCGTCTACGGCTTCACCGCCACCATCCCCGGCGAGGACACCACCGACGCCCTCCTGGTCCAGTTCTACCCCACGGACGACGGCCCGGCGCCGCTGGCCGCCGGCCCCGGCTCCTACCCCATCGGCGCCACCGCCGACGATCAGAGCTACGCCACCTGCACCACCTGCGTCCTCATCCGCCAGGGCTGCGACAGCGAGGGCTGCGCGGCGGACTTCTTCGCCACCGGCGGCGTCATCGAGGTCAGCGAGGTCGATGAGCTCAACGGCATCCTCGTCGCGGAGCTGACCAACGTCCAGCTCGCCCAGGTCACCATCGACCCCGAGACCTTCGAGAGCGCCCCGATCCCCGACGGCGAGACCTGGTGCCTCCCCGCCTACGCCATCGACACCACCCCCGAGTGCGTCACCAACGACGACTGCACCGAGGCCGGCAAGGGCATCTGCAACGAGGGCGTCTGCGCCGCCTGCGCCTCCGACCTCGACTGCCCCGAGGCGACCCCCGTCTGCGCCGCCGGGGAAGACGGCGCCGCCGCCTGCCTCGCCGGGATCAGCGAGTGCGAGGGCGACGACGACTTCGAGGAGGATGACGCCGCAGCCGCAGCCACCGCCTTCGACCTGGGCTCCCCCCGCGAGGCGGCCGCCTGCACCGGCGAGTCCCGCCGCGAGCTGGACTGGGCCCGCGTCACCCTGGAGGAGCGCAAGCTCGTCACCTTCACCCTGAGCTGGGAGAACGCCGAGGCGGACTTCGATCTCTACCTGACCGACGCCACGCCCACCGTCATCGACGCCAGCGAGGGCTCGACCACCACCGAGATCATCACGGCCGTCCTGGAGCCTGGCGACTACTACCTGGTCGTCTCGCCCTACGACACCACCGCCGTCGGCGCTGGCGGGATCGCCGTCCCCTACACCCTCGGCGCCACCCTGGAGGACGCCTGCGCCAGCGACGACGAGTGCGGCGGCGAGCTGCCCTTCTGCGTGGAGAGCCGCTGCGTCGGGTGCGCCAACTACTTCGACTGCTCCGCCGAGACGCCCCTCTGCGCCCCCACCGACGAGAACCCCAACGTCCCCGTCTGCCGCGCGGGCGTGGCCGAGTGCACCGGCGATGACGCCAACGAGGACGACGACGGTCCCACCGCCGCCGCCACCCTCACCCTCGGCGCCCCCTTCGAGGCCGCCGCGTGCAGCGGCACCTCCGGCCTGGAGCTGGACTGGACCACCTTCACCCTGGAGAGCACCCGCTTCATCTCCGCCAACCTCGCCTGGGAGAACACCGACGCGGACCTCGACCTCTACCTCCTGAACGGCGACGGCTTGATCGTGGACAGCAGCGAGGGCTCCGTCAACACCGAGCTGGTCAGCGGCGCCCTGGAGGCAGGCACCTACTACCTGGTCGTCTCGCCCTACGACACCAGCGCCGTCGGAGAGGGCCTCACCGCCGTCCCCTACACCCTCAACACCACCGACGAGCCGGCCTGCGCCGACGACAGCGAGTGCGCCGATCCCAACTTCCCCGCCTGCGACGCGGGCCGCTGCGTCGCCTGCGTCAACTCCTTTGACTGCACCGACCCGCAGAACCCCATCTGCGCCGTGGACGCCGAGACCGGCGTGCCCGCCTGCGGCGGCAGCATCACCGGCGAGTGCGCCGGTGACGACGCCAACGAGGAGAACGACGCCCCGGCCAACGCCACCGCCTGGGTCCTCGCCCAGGAGCTGGACGCCGCCATCTGCGGCGGCGTCTCGGGCGCGGAGGAGGACTGGTTCTCCTTCACCCTCGACGAGTCCCTCTTCGTCGGCGTCACCCTCGCCTGGGAGAACGCCGAGGTCGATCTGGAGCTCTTCCTCTACAGCCAGGACGGCGAGCGCCTCGACAGCAGCACCAGCGTCACCAACAGCGAGGAGGTCGGCCGCGCGCTCCAGGCGGGCACCTACTACGTCGCGGTCATCCCCTTCAGCACCAGCGCCGTGGATGAGGGCAACACCGCCGTCCCCTACACCCTCACCGCCGTCACCGAGACCGCCTGCGGCAGCAACGACGACTGCGCCGACCCCAACGCGCCGGCCTGCGACACCTTCTCGGGCCAGTGCGTCGCCTGCGTGACCTCCTTCGACTGCTCCGCCGAGGCGCCTGTCTGCTCCTCCAACGAGGACGGCCCGGTCTGCATCACCGTCGATGCCTGCACCGGCGACGACGCCAACGAGAACGCCGATGACGGCCCCTCCGGCGCCACCTCCCTCGCGGTGGGCACCCCCGTCGAGGCCAACATCTGCGGCGACTTCTTCGAGATCAGCAGCGAAGAGGCCGACTGGTACACCTTCACGGTCGAGGCCGCTGACCTCTTCAACATCACCCTCAGCTGGGCTGAGGCGGAGGTCGATCTCGACCTCGTCCTCGTCGATGCCAGCGGCGAGCAGGTGTCGAGCTCAGCCTTTGACCAGCCTGAGCAGATCTCCGAGGAGCTGGAGCCCGGCACCTACTACATCCAGGTCGTCAGCTTCTTTGGGGCGCCCGCCGCGGCCATCCCCTACACCCTCAGCCTGACCACCCCGTGAGCCAGACGACGCCACGGCCCCACATGGGGCCGTGGCGTTGACCTCGGCGCAGCGCAGACGGCCCCGCCCTCCTCTTCATGTGGGGGCGGGGCCGTCTGCTTGGGGCGACCCGGCCCCTCATACCGCAGCGCCAGAAGAGACAGGGGTCCAGGGGTCGCGACCCCTGGCCGCCGGAGGCA
>CAUJGC010000076.1 GCA_963169075.1 Myxococcota bacterium | reverse complement strand
GGCGGCGGGGGGCGAGCCGCCCCGGGACCCCCGTCTCAGACCTCTTCTTCGAGCACCGCGCCGAGGGTGTCGGCGTTCTTGCCGAAGGCCAGCTCCAGGAGGCGCTCCTGCTCGAAGCGGTGGCTGGCGTTGGAGCCGGTGGCCGGGGAGGAGGAGGAGGCGCGGGAGATGCAGTTGACGGGGAAGGAGCGGCCCTTGGCGGCGCGGAGGCGGGCCTGGATGTGGAGCCAGGCGCCCATGTTCCAGGGCTCGTCCTGGACCCAGTAGAAGCTCGCGCCCTCGTAGGGCTCCAGCGCCGCCCGGATCGTCTCGACGGAGAGCGGGTAGAGCTGCTCGAAGCGGAGGATGGCGACGTCGTTGGCGCCGCGCTTCTCCCGCTCGTCCACGAGGTCATAATAGATGCGCCCCGAGCAGAGGAGGACGCGGCGGACGCTGGAGGGGTCGGCCTGCACCTCGTCGGGGAGGATGCGCTGGAAGGCGCCCGTGGCCAGGTCGTCCAGGGTGGACTTGACGCCCTTGTGGCGCAGGAGGCTCTTGGGCGACATGATCACCAGCGGCTTGCGCAGCGGGCGGAGCACCTGGCGCCGGAGCAGGTGGTAGATCTGCGCCGGGGTGGTGGGGTTGCAGACCTGCATGTTGTCCTCGGCGCACTGCTGGAGGAAGCGCTCCAGGCGGGCGGAGGAGTGCTCGGGGCCCTGGCCCTCGAAGCCGTGGGGGAGGAGCATCGTGAGGCCGGACATGCGGCGCCACTTGTCCTCGGTGGAGGAGATGAACTGGTCGATGATGACCTGGGCGCCGTTGGCGAAGTCGCCAAACTGCGCCTCCCAGATCACCAGCGCCTCGGGCACGTCCAGGCTGTAGCCGAACTCAAAGCCCAGCACCCCCGCCTCGGAGAGCGGGCTGTTGTAGATGCGGAAGAGGCCCGGCTTCGCGGCCAGCCCGTCCAGCGCCGTCCACGTCTCCCCCGTCACCTCGTCCGAGAGCACCGCGTGGCGGTGCGCGAAGGTGCCGCGGCGCACGTCCTGGCCGCTCACCCGCACCGGGTGACCCGCCGCCAGGAGCGACCCGAACGCCAGGTGCTCCGCGGCCGCCCAGTCCACCGGCGCCTCGCCGGAGGCGATCTGCGCGCGGCCCTCCAGCATGCGGACCAGCTTGCGGTGCGGCGAGAAGCCCGGCGGCGGCTGGGCGAGCTGGCGGAGCCACGCGGCCAGCTGGTCTGCGGGCACCCCCGGCACCTCATCCCCCTCCGCCTGGTCGGCGCCGCCGTGGTAGCCCGCCCAGACGCCTTCGCCGCACGAGGGGCGCGGGTAGGTGGTCTGCTCGCTGAGGCCCTCCAGGGCGGCCTCCATGCGACCGTTCACCTCGTCCAGCATCGCCTGGTCGGCGGCGTCGTCGAGGACGCGGCGGCCGACCAGCTCGTCGCGGTAGGCGTCGCGGACGCCGCGCTTCTGGTCGATGACCTGGTACATGCGCGGCTGGGTGAAGCGGGGCTCGTCGCCCTCGTTGTGGCCGTGGCGCCGGTAGGCGATCAGATCGATGAAGATGTCTCGCCCGAAGGTCTGGCGGTACTCCGCCGCCAGCTGCGCCGCGAACGCCACCGCCGACATGTCCTCCGCGTTGACGTGGAGCACCGGCACGCCGAGCATCTTGGAGATGTCGGTGCAGTAGCGCGTCGAGCGGGAGTCCGAGGGGTCGGTGGTGAAGCCCACCTGGTTGTTGAGGACGATGTGGATCGTCCCGCCCGTGCGGTAGCCCTCCAGGCCCGCCATGTTCAGCGTCTCCGGCACGATGCCCTGGCCGATGACCGCAGCGTCGCCGTGGATGAGGAGCGGCACCACGCGGCGCTCCGCCCCCGCGCCCAGGCGGTCCTGCTTGGCGCGGACGCGGCCCTCCACCACCGGGTTCACAAACTCCAGGTGGCTCGGGTTGAAGCAGAGGCTCAGGTGGACCGTGTCCCCGCGCCGGGTCATCAGATCCCGCGAGCGCCCCATGTGGTACTTCACGTCACCGCTGCCCAGGAGCGCCACCGCGTCCGCGTCCTTGAACGCCGCGAAGAGATCCTGGAGCGCCTGGCCCATGACGTTGATCAAGATGCTGAGGCGCCCGCGGTGGGCCATCCCAAGCACCAGCTCCTGCGCGCCCTGGGCGCCCAGGACCTCGATCATGAGGTGGAGCATCGGGACGATGCTCTCGATGCCCTCGACCGAAAAACGCTTGGCGCCCAGGAACTTACGACCAAGGAAGAGCTCGAGCTGGTTGGCCTCGGTGAGTTTTTCCAGCACCCAGCGCTCGGTGGAGGCGTCGAGGGGGGCGCGGGCGCCGCTGCCCTCGATGCGCTCCAGGAGCCAGCGGCGCTCCTGGGGGCTCTCGATGTGCATGATCTCGAAGCCGATGGTGCCGCACCAGGTCTGCTCCAGGCGGTCGAGGACCTGGCGGAGCGGAGCGTGGGCGGGGAGGGGCAGGCCCTCGACGTGGACGGGCTTGTCCAGGTCCTCGGCGGCCAGGCCGAAGGCCTGGGGGTCGATGTGGGCGGCGACGCCGTTGCGGCCGGTGAGGGGGTTGACGCTGGCATAGAGGTGTCCGCGGCTGCGGTACTCCTGGATCAGCTCGCGCGCGGCCCAGTCCAGGCGCAGCTGCTCGGCGCGGGCCCAGCCGCCGGAGGGCTCGCCGGGTCCGGCGGCGGCGTCGGCGTCGCCGGGGACGTGGCCGCGGGCGACGGCCTGGCGGGCCTCCCAGGCGGCGACGGCCTCCCAGCCCGCCAGCTCGGCCAGATCGGCGCGGCCCAGGCCGTCAAACCAGGCGCGCCACTCGGCGCTCAGGCGGCGCGGCTCGTTCAGGTACAGCTCGGCCATACCGGCGACGAAGGCGAGGTTCACATCAGCGATGCTGGAGGAGGTGCTCATGGTCTGTATTCTTGGGCCTCTCAGGAAGGCATTGGAGCAGCTTGGCGTCGTCCGGGGCGGCGTTTATGGCCCCGCGCCACGAAGGGGGATGACAGGACCCCCGAGGCCGGTGCATTATAATCACTTCGCCCCGTCGCGCTACTGGTTTCCACCCTGCGCAGGGGCAAATGTCCCCCGCTCAGGAGCCTCATGCACGCCTCATCGTCCGCTGTCTCGCTTCGCCTGGGCGCCGCCGCTGCGGCGCTCGCTCTGCTCACGCTCGCCGGCGCGTCCGAGGCGCGGGCGGACCTGCTGGGTCAGTTCAACATCGGCGTCAAGGGGGGGCTGAACCTGAACCTCCTGAGCGAGCCCGCCGAGGATCAGATCGATCTGCCGGTGCCGGGCTTCGTGGGGCTCGCGGGCGGGGTCGGGATCGTCGGTGAGGCGCTGGCGCTGGACATCGTGGGGCTGGAGGTGGGGGCGATCTGGGTGCAGACGGCCGGGAAGGGGGACATCGAGTTCAACAGCACGAGCTCGGTGGAGCAGACGCTGGAGACGAGCGAGTGGCACTTCCCGCTCCTGCTCAAGGCGCAGGTGCCGGCGGCGCTGGTCAAGCCCTACATCGGGCTGGGGATCACCTTCGTGCGCCAGAGCGAGGCGACCTACACCGTCGGTGAAGGGGTGCAGGTCAACACCGAGGCCTTCGATCTGACCACCAACTACAGCATGTGGACGCTGAGCCTGGGGGCGGCCATCGCGCCGCTGCCCAACCTCCGCATCCCCATCGAGGTGCGGGCGCTCTATCAATCGTTGGAGGACGATCCCGACGTCCGCGCGCGCTACACCGTCCAGGGCAACGCCCTCACCGAGCTGGGCGTCCTGCCGACCTGGGAGGGGCAGATCTGGCTCATGGTGGGCGTGCTCTATGGGTATGGCTTGACCCCTTGATCCCTCCTTTACTTCTCACCTCCGCCCGTTCATGATGGCGCCCTGAGCTTGAGCGTTGTGGCCTCGCCACAGCAGCGCGATGAGGGAGCGGGTGATGCG
>CAUJGC010000075.1 GCA_963169075.1 Myxococcota bacterium | reverse complement strand
AGGCCAGCAACGTCCTCATCAAGATCAACGGCCCCAACCTGGCGACGCGCGTCGCAGGCTTGACCCAGGCGGAGCTGAACCGCTGGTTCCGCGCCGGGGTCCTCCAGGAGCGCACGGCTGCAGGCCTGGACCCTGTGGACTTTGATGACATCATCAACATCCTTCAGGGCCTGGACCCGGTCGTCAACACCGAGGACGTGACGGTCGTGCCTCCGGTCACCAAGCGCCGCATGGGCGGGATCTACCACGCGAGCCCGGTGGTGGTGGGCGGCCCGGAGCTTCAGATCGACATCCCCGGCTACGAGCGCTTCGCCAACGCCGTCAACCCCGTGGACAACCCGCGCCGGACGGCGGTGGCCGTGGGCGCCAAGGACGGCCTCCTCCACTACTTCAACGGCGAGTACAACCCCGACGACACCTCCTCGCCGCTGGAGCTTTGGGCCTTCATGCCCGAGGAGCTGCGCTCGAAGGTCTACCTCCAGAAGGCGACCCACATCTACGGCGTGGACGCGGCGCCTGTGGTGCGCGACGTCCGCATGTACCGCGGCGCGGCAGCCGCGCCGGCGGGCTACGTGGACCCGGTGCAGGACGGCGACCCCATCGCCTTCAACGACATCTGGAGCACGGTGCTGGTGGGCGGGCTCCGCGCGGGCGGTCGGGCCTATTACGCGCTGGACGTGACCTACCCCGAGAACCCCCGCTTCCTCTGGGAGCTGAACCCCGAGCTGGAGATGCGGCGCCTGGCCAACCTGCGCTCGGGCCGCGACCGGCTGGCGAGCCCCAATGACATCGCCCTCGATCAGCCTCTCATCGGCCTGACCTACGGCGAGCCCGGCGTGGGCACCGTGGTCATCCGCGAGGGCGGCGCGACCACAGCCCTCACCGAGAAGGGCGTCGCGGTCCTGGGCGGCGGCGCGCCGCTGGACGCCGCCGACACCGAGCAGGGCCGCGCGATGTATGTGGTGGAGCTGGCGACCGGCCGGATCATCCGCCGCTTCCTCCAGGCCACCTACCGCGACGGCGTCACCACCCGGATCAAGGCCCCCATCGTGGGCTCGGTGGCGCTCTACAGCGACTTCCCCGGCACCTTCATCACCCGCGCCTTCGTGGGCGACGCCGAGGGGCGCCTCTACCGCCTGGACATGCGCAACCCCGACCCCGCCCAGTGGTCGCTGGAGGAGTTCCACAACGCCTTCGACGGCCTGCCGGACTCCGAGCGGCGCCCGATCTACCTCAAGCCCGTCACGGCCACCGGCCCCAACGGCGAGGTGGTGGTGCTCTACGGGACGGGCGACGTGGACAACCTGGAGCTGCGGGATCAGAAGAACCGCCTCTTCAGCCTCAGCGAAGAGATCGAGTACTCTGCGGCGACGGGCCTCGTGACCGGCATCCGCGCCAACATCAACTGGATGCTGGAGCTTGATGGCGGCGAGAAGCTGACCGGGGCGCCGCTGGTCTTCGACCGCACCGCCTACTTCTCGACCTTCCGCCCCGATCAGACCGAGGTGTGCTCCTTTGGCAACGCCCGCATCTACGCGGTGGACTACTTCGGTGACAACCCCGAGCGCATCGACGACGTGATCGGCCAGTTCGTCGCGGAGGAGCTGGACGACAACGTCAACGACGGCGCCCAGGTCACGGTGACCAACAACGAGACGCGCTTCTTCGACCTGGGCGACGACAGCGTCGTCTTCGGTCTGGAGCTGGCGGGCTCGCCCTCGTGCATCGGGGACACGCCGGACGCCCTCCTCAACGGCGACCCCAACGCCGACACCGGCGGCGCGAACACGGGGGCTGCCAACAACGACCTCACCCTCATCGCCCAGACCGGCGTCGCCTCGGCCAACGCGGGCGGCAACGTGCCGGGGAGCAAGATCAACAAGCTCAACTTCAAGCTCCAGCGCCCCCCCACCGCCGCCTTCGAGACGGCCTGGACCAAGGTGTTGAACTGATGCGCGCCCAAGCACCGCTCCTCCTCCTCCTCCTCGCCGCGCTCGCCCTCCTGGGCGCGTGTCGCGGGGAGGAGGCGGCGCCCACCCCGGCGCCGCTGCCCCAGCGAGAGGTCGCGGCCTCCCCCTCGGTGGCGGACTCTCCCTTCGGCCCCGATCGCCTCCTCCGACCCCGGGAGGAGCAGCTCGCAGATATCCCCGTCCCTCGCGGCGTCGAGGTCGTCTCCGGCAGCGATCAGGCCGCCTTCCTCACCCCGCCGCACGCCTACATGGATCTGGTGCGCTTCTATAAGAAGCAGCTCAGCGCCACCCACGACGTCGAGCAGCGCCCCGGCGGCACCCACTTCACCCCCAAGGCCAAGGGCGGCTCCGAGGTCTACGTCCTCACCCCTCGCCGCCTCGGAGACAAGCCGCTGGTCACCGTCTTCGGCCCGGCGGAGGGCAAGGATCTCCCCAAGGCCCTCCAGGCCAACCTCCCCGACGCGAAGCCTGCGGCTGCGGCTGCGACGCCCGCCCGCCCCGAGGTGGTCGATCCGACCTCCGGAGGCGCCAACTACACGCGCCGCGTCGAGCGTGACGCCCAGGGGCGTCAGATCGTCGTCCTCCAGCCCGCGCCCGACCGCGCCGCAGGTGGCGGCGCGGGGACGAGCGGCGGCAGCGGCGCCCGCGCCGCCGCCACCGGCCGGGGGAGCGACCCGAAGACCACCTGGACCTTCCGCGCCGAGCGCCTCAAGGGGCAGACCGCGCGGAACTTCTGAGCTGCACCGCCCCCCCCTGGGAGGTCCCGGTCCCCCCCGTGACGGCAACCCCCCCGGGGCCGTAACGTCCAGGCAAAGCCTGGACGAACGGCCCCGGTCCCCCCCGTGACGGCAACCCCCCCGGGGCCGTAACGTCCAGGCAAAGCCTGGAC
>CAUJGC010000074.1 GCA_963169075.1 Myxococcota bacterium | reverse complement strand
GGGGGGGGGGGGGGGGGGGGGGGGGGGGGGGGGGGGGGGGGGGGGGGGGGGGGGGGGGGGGGGGGGGGGCGGGGGGGGGCGGCGGTGGGGGGGGGGGGGGCCCGGGGGGCCCGCCGGGGGGGGGGCGGGGGGGGGGGGGTTGGCCCCCCCCCCCCCCCGGGGTTGGGGGTCCGGGGGGGGGGCGCGCTCGCCTCGTCGAGGCGCTTGACGAACCAGAGGTCGCCGTCCTCATCGCGTCGGAGGAGGTCCCGGGTGTCAAACCATCGGTCGCCGGGCGCGAAGACGTCGGTCAGGAGGCGCGCCTCGGGGTCCTCGGGGTAGACGTAGCCGTCGAAGCGGGTGAGGGGGTGGCCTGGATCGACGCGGGCGATGAGGAGCCCGGGCTCCTCGTTCTGGCAGCGGACGCAGCGTCCGAAGCGGTCGCGGCGCGGGGTGGTGTCGGCCTCGATCTGCACCAGCTCCACCTCGTTGAGGCCGAGGACGGGCCGCCCCACCGAGCCGGGTTTCTCACCGCTGAGGTGGACGAGGGCGACGTTCCCCTCGGTGGACGCGTAGAACTCGATGATACGAATATTTCCAAATCTTGATACAATTTGACGCTGAATATCACTCGACATCCCTCCTCCGGCCAGGAGGCGGAGGGGGTGGCGTCGCTCGCCAGGGGTGACAGGCGAGGCGAGGAGGGCGCGCCCCATGCCGCCGCTGTAGAAGGCGACGGTGGCGCCAGCGCGCCGGATCTCCTGCCAGAAGGTGTGGGGGTCGAAGGCGGGCGCCAAGGCGAGGCGGGCGCCGCCGACGACAGCGCCGCCGACCGCGACGAGCATCCCGGTGGCGTGGTGGAGGGGCAGGCAGCAGTAGACGGTGTCGCTGGAGGTGATGCGGGCGGCGGCGGCGCTGCTCAGGGCGGCCAGGGCCCAGCGGCGGTTGGTGATGCAGGCGAGGCGGGGCTGACCGGAGCGGCCGGAGGTGAACATGAGGAAGGCGAGGTCCCTGGCGAGGCCTGCGTCGGGCTTGAAGCCTTCGGGGAGGGCGTTCTGGGGGTCCTCCAAGAGGTCATCGAGGGAGGTGGCGCCCGGGGTGGAGGCGTCCGGGGCGCGCCGCGCGCCGAGGACGAGGACGGGGCGATCTCCGGCGGCGGCGAGCGCCGCGGCGGCGTGCTCCGGGTCGCAGACGACGCGCTGGGCGTCCGCGATCTGGAGGCTCCAGGCGAGGCGCTCGGGGGAGGCGTGGGTGGGGAGGATGACGCCGACAGCGCAGGCGCGGTTGAGGGCGCAGGCGACGGTGAGGTGATCGGGGCGGTTGCCCATGAGGAGGGCGACGCGCTGCCCCGGCTGGACCCCGGAGCGGAGGAGCGCAGCGAGGACGGCATCCACGCGCGCGTTGGCCTCGGCCCAGGTGTAGGCGCGTCCTCGCCAGAGGAAGAAGGTGCCTTCGGGCAGGGCGTCGGCCTGCTCCTGGAGGGCCTGGGCGAGGCTGACGCGGCTGATGTCGTGGAGGCTGCGGAGGCGCGCGAAGCGGGGGAGCTGCCAGCGCACGGTGTCTACGACCTCCGCGACCTCCAGCGAGACATCCCCGAGGCGATGCCAGAGGGCGTCGAGGGTCTCGGTGGCGCGGTCGTAGAGCTCCTGGGCGCCCTGGGGGGCCTCGGGGGTTTGCTCTTCAAACGATGTATTCGACCCTTCAGGGTGCGAATACACGGATTGAGGCGCCTCCTGAAGCAGCTCAGGGCGCGGCCCAAGGCCGCCCTGCCAGGCCAGCCAGGCGGCGACGGTGGGCCAGCTGCGCTCCAGCGAGGCCGAGCCGACGACGAGGCCGAAGTGCCCGGCGGGGATGTCCACCAGGTGGACCTCCGCCTGGGGAGCCGCCTGACGGATGGCGCGGACCGCGGCGGGGCGGGCCAGCTCGTCGCGCAGGCCCACGAAGGCCAGGATGGGGAGGCGCAGCTCCGCGAGGGTGCAGGTGCGCCCGGCGATGACGAAGCCGCCAGCGGTCATGCGGTTGTCCGCGACCATCTGCTCGACAAACTGCCGGAAGGCCGGGCCGGGCCAGGCCACGAAGCCCTCGCCGTTGAGGAAGCGGCGGCGGGGCTCGCGCTTGGCGAGGGCGCCGCGGTCGGCCAGGAGGCCGACGCCCTCGACGAGCTGCTGCAGCTCGCGGCGCGGGCTGAGGAGCTTGAAGCCGCCCGCGGTGACGAGGGAGGGCAGGCCCTCCACTTCGTGCAGCGGGCCGCGCACGGCGGAGCGAGCGACCTTGAGGACGCGCTCGGCCAGCTCCTCGTGGACGGGGACGGGAAAAGCGCGGCGAAGATCGACGGGGCTCCCGAAGGTGATGACCGAGGCGAGCCCCTCGCCGCGGAGCCACGCGGCGGCCTGGTAGGCGAACATGCCGCCCTGGCTGTAACCGGCGAGGTGGACGGGGAGGTCGGTGTGGTCACGGACCGCGCGGACGGAGGCGGCGACGGCGAGGACGTGATCATCCAGGGTGCGGGCCATGCCGCCGGACACCTCCTCGGGGGCGCCGAAGTCGCACACCCACACATCGACCCCCTGGCTCAGGAGGTAGATGATGGCGCTCAGCTCCGGGGAGATGTCGTAGACCTCCGCGGTGACCATGAGAGGCGGGATGAGGAGGAGCGGGCCGCGCGGCGGGGTCGGGGCGTCCTCGGGGCGGGCGTAGCGGCGGAGCTGGTGGTGTTCGCCTGTCGCGATGACCTCCCACGGGGCGCCCCACGGAGCGCCCAGCCGCCCCTCCCGCAGCAGCTCGAGCGCGTTGGCTGCGCCCTGGCCCAGCTTCTTGACCCCTCGGCGCAGCTGCGCCAGCCGTCCTCTCCGCTCGCCCGTCATGCCTCGCTCCTGCAACGTCGCTGCGCTTGCCTGCGCCGCCGCCACCTTACGCC
Source organism: Myxococcota bacterium (assembly GCA_963169075.1). GTDB lineage: Bacteria > Myxococcota_A > Bradymonadia > Bradymonadales > CAUJGC01. The sequence continues at coordinate 2,673 of CAUJGC010000074.1, read as the reverse complement.
ACCCCTGCTTGGGGGTCCAGGGGGAGCTTCCCCCTGGCCGCCGGAGGCCCCTCACCCCAAGCGCCGCAGGCGACCTCGAACACCTTGCGCGCCGTAGGCGCGCGTGCTTTCCTGGGCGCTGCCCAGACCCGCTGGGCCCTGCCCAGACCCGCTGGGCCCTGCCCAGACCCGCTCAAGGGGGAGCCCCCCTTGAGAATCCCCAAGCACTCCCGAGGTCAGGCCGTGCTCGCTCTCCTCATGCTCCTCTGGACGGCGCAGCCTGCGCAGGCCCAACCTGCGCTCCCAGACACACAGCAGCGCTACCGGATCGAGGCCACGGTGGATCCCGCCGCCGCCACCATCGAGGGCACCACCCACCTCCGCTGGACCCACCCCGGCGCCACCCCGCTCACCTCCATCCCCCTCCACCTCTACCTCAACGCCTTCTCCCACGATCAGACGACGTGGATGGACGCAGGCCCGCTGAACACGGTGCGCTTCGACGACCTCCAGGCCATGTACGGCGACGCGCTCTGGGGCTGGATCGACCTCCAGGCGGCGCGCCTCCACACCCCCTCGGGCCCCGTCGCCCTCACCTGGAGCTACGCCCAGCCCGACGACGGCAACCCGCTGGACCGCACGCTGGCGGTCCTCGCCCTCCCCACCCCCCTCGCCCCAGGCGCCGCCGCCGAGCTGGAGATCACCTTCCGCGCCCGCCTCCCCACCCCCATCGCCCGCACCGGCGCCACCCCCGGCACGCTGGTCGCCGCCCAGTGGTTCCCCAAGGCAGCCGCCTACACCCCCCAGGGCTGGTCCCTCCAGCAGTTCCACGGCCCCACCGAGTTCTTCGCGGACTTTGCAGACTACGAGGTCACGCTCCACCACCCGCCCGGCTGGCTCCTCGCGGCGACCGGCGCCGCCACCTCCTCCACCCGGACCACGACCACCTTCACCCAGCGGGCCGTCCACGACTTCGCCTTCGTCGCCTCCACCGAGCTGGCCCCCACCACCTTCACCGTCAAGCCCCCCGCCCAGCCCCACGCCATCACGGTCCACCTCCTACAACCACCTACACAGACCCACACCACGCCGCGCTGGCGCGAGGCCATCGAAGGCGCCCTCCACACCCTCACCCGCCGGGTCGGCCCCTACCCCTACGCCACCCTCACCGTGGTGCTCCCCCCCTGGCGCGCCGTCCGCACCAGCGGCATGGAGTACCCCACCCTCATCACCGGGCTCGCCGGGGATCCCCTCTGGTCCACCTGGCCCATCGACACCCTCAAGATCCCCGAGGTCGTCATCATCCACGAGCTGGCCCACCAGTACTTCTACGGCATCCTCGCGTCCCAGGAGCGCGACGAGGCCTACCTCGACGAGGGCCTGACGACCTACTGGGAGGGCGAGATCGCCCGCGATCTCTACGGCGACCCCGCCTGGATGGGGCACCTCCTGGGCCGCCCGGTCCACGGCGATCAAGGCCGCGCCCTGGGGCTCCGCCGCTGGGCCCACCTCCTGGATGAGCCCATCGCGCGGCGCCCCTCCTGGCTCTACTACCCCGCCTCCTCCGGCGCCCAGGTCTACCCCCGCACCGCCCTCACCCTCCGCACGGCAGCCCTCCGCCACGGCCAGCCGCTCATGGACGCCTGCTTCGCAGCCTACTACCGCCGCCAGGCCTTCCGCCACCCGACCCTGCACGACCTCCTCGACGCCGCCGCCGAGGTCAGCCCCGACCTCCGCGACACCCTCCGCGAAGGCTTCACCCAGCCCCGCCTCCCCAACTACCGGGTCGTCTCCGCCTCCTCCACCCCCTGGACCCCGCCGCGCGGCCACCTCCCCGACGACCTCGACCCCCTCGCCGCCCGCGCCCTCCAGGACGACTCCCCGGAAGGCGCCTACCTCGCCATCCTCGACCCCGGCCACGGCGACCAGCCCGGCCAGGTCCAGCGCGTCCGCGTCCCCTTCGCCGCTCCCCCGCCCCACCCCGACACCGCCCCCGACGCACCCCGCTACGTCTCCGCCGTCCGCCTCCGCGGCCCCGCCTGGGAGCACCTCCCCACCCTCCTCCGCCTCGACTTCGAGGACGGCGCACGCCTCGACCTCCCCTGGGACGGACGCGCGCCCTGGCGCGAGGTCCGCGTCCTCCGCCCCGCACGCCTCACCCGCGCCACCCTCGACCCCGAGCGCCTCATCCCCCTCGACGTCTTCCCCGAGGACAACGCCTGGGACCTCCAGCCCGACGACGCCTTCACCGCCGACTGGTCCCTCTGGTTCGGCGCCGCGGCCGCCTGGCTCGCCGCAGAGGTCAGCGCATGGCTCTGAAGCGCACCCCCGCCCTCATCGCCCTCCGCGCCGCCACCCTCCTCCTCGCTGGCGCCCCTGCCCTCCTCGTCGCCGCCCTCGGCCTCCGCCAGCGCGTCGCACACACACCCCTCTACACCGACCCCGCGCACCTCCCCGCCCTCGACCTCCTCCTCCTCCTCCGCGCCCTCCCCCCCGCCCTCCCCCTCGCCTTGGCCTTCGGCGTCGCCTTCGCCGCCCTCCTCCAGCCCCTCCTCTCCGCCGCCGCCGCGCGCCTCTACCGACGCCACGCCCCCCCGGCCTCCGCCATCCAGGCCCTCCGCTCCGTCGCAGACGACCTCCTCGCCCCGCTCCTCCGCCTCGCCGCCCTCACCACCCTCCCCGCCCTCCTCCTCG
>CAUJGC010000073.1 GCA_963169075.1 Myxococcota bacterium | reverse complement strand
GCGCCGCGCTGCCCCTGGACGCGCAGCGCGTCGCTGGCGGCGCGCTGCACGTCCGGATCGGGGTCGTCGAGGGCGGGGCGGAGCGGCGCAGCGCTCTGCTGGGGGTCGAGCGCGGCCAGGCGCTGGAGGGCAGCGACGCGCTCCTGGGGGTTGGCGCTGCGGAGCCCTGCGGTGGCTTGCTGGAGCTTCCCGGGCCAATCCCAGGTCTGGGCTGGGGTGGCCCAGGCGAGGAGCGCGAAGAGGAGGGTGAGCGAGGTGAGCCGACGCCGCACGCGGCACCTCCGGCGAGGTGGGGTGGGTTCTAAGGGCGGCGCGTCGCAGGTCGCGCGCGGGTGGGGAACAGCGCGCGTCCTCGGGTTATGCCGGAGCCCAGAGGGCGGCCAACCTCTCGCCATCCCTGGCGCGGTTGGCTGCGCGGGCTGTGGTGCAGGAGCGGCTCAAGGCGCGCGCCTCACCACACGTTCACCAGCTGCCTCTCCCCATCGGGCCTCAGCGTATCGTCGCGCAGACACACGAAGCTCAAAGTGGGTCCTTCATGGAGCCATCCACGGAGTCCCCACATCCGTGTGGGGGAGCGACGGGGCAGGTACAGCAGGTGAAGAACAAATCCGAACGCAAAACCATGCAGATTCGGACAAAAATCATCGCATCATCATGCTTACCCAGGGAACTCACACGGTGCTGCACGGGGAGTGTACCCAACGGGCGGCGCGAAGGTAACAGCGCCCTCCCAGAGTGTCAAGGCGCGTGTGATCACCCTGTGGATAAAGCTCCCCCCGGCTGTTCCGGAGGCGACTCGACCCCCGTGCTCAGGGGCTCCGAGGCAGCTCCCCCCCAGAGCGCAGCGAGGCGCGGCGTGACGCCGCGCCTCACCTACACCCGCGGCGCGCCGCCCACCTGCACGGCGGCGCGCCGCGTCGGCCTCGCTGCGAAGAGTATGCGCTCCCCGCATGAAAAGCCGACACATCCTCAGCTGAAGCCGAGCTTGATCTCCTTGCGGGTGTCCGCCTCCTGATCGGCGCGCACCGCGACGACCTCTTCGCGGCCGATGAAGACGCGCCCCTCATCGGAGTAGAGGATGACCACCTTCTCCCCGACCTGGAGGCGGTCCACCTTGGTGACGGGCAGGACGCCCGCCGGGGCAGCCAGGAAGATCGTGACCTTCGTGCCGTGGGGGAGCGTGATGAGCTGCCCGTCCTGGGTGCCCTTCAGCTCGCTCGTGAAGATCTCGATCACGGTATCCATCTGCATCGTGTTCACCTTCGCTGTTGATTGAACCACCCAGGCGCCAGGCGCCTCAGATGGGCTCGCGGTGGCAGGCCCGGAAGCAGACCGCGCCCACCACCTGCATGTTCTCGTCCATCAGCTCCTCGCAGGAGTAGCCCACCGGGCAGGCGTCCCGCTCGCCCGGCGTGCAGGCCACGCCGCAGAAGTCGCCCAGGGCGTTGCCGTCCTCGTCCTGGAGGCGGAGGCACTGGTTGGGCTCGCCGCCGCACTGGTCCTCGGCGTCGGCGTCGCACATGTCACAGTAAGGCCCCTGCGCCTCCTCGCAAGCCCCCGTGCCCTGGTTGCAGACCTGGCCGAAGGCGCACTGGAAGTTCCCCTCGCAGGGGCGACGACGGCAGGTGTTGTCCGAGCACACCTGGGTGCCGGGGCAGTCGGCGTCCGACTCGCAGCCCGGCATGCACATGTTGACCGTCAGGTCGCAGTAGGTCCCCGCCTCGGGGCACTCGCGGCTGGTGGCGCAGCCGCCAGGCACCCGGCAGAGGCCCTCGGGGGTGCACTCCGCAGGGGACACGCAATCCGCCGCGCTCGCGCAGGGCGCCTTGCAGGAGCCGTTGTCGCAGACCTCACCGTTGGGGCACGAGCCCTCGGTGCACCCCGCCACGCAGGAGAGGCGCGGGCCGCAGCGCAGGCCGCTCGGGCACTCGTCGTCGCTCTCGCAGGCCCCCGGGCGCGAGCACTCGCCGCTCAACGGCACGCACTGCCGCGCCCCGCCCGACACCTCGCCGCAGCCAAAGCCCAGGGGGCACTCCGTGTCCGTGGCGCACGCCGCGCCGCAGAAGCGGCCGCCCAGCGCGAAGTCCAGGCAGAGATCCCCCGCGCCGCCGCACTCGACGTCCTCCTGGCAGGGATCGCACGCGCTGCCCAGCGGGCGGCAGACCTTGCGGCAGGGATCGCAGAACTCCTCCACGCGGCAGTTCATGTCCACCGTGCAGGCCCGCCCGGCCCCCTGCGGCGGCGCCTCGCACTGGCCCGCGCAGGTGTTGCACACCTCGCCTGCGCCGCACCCGTCCGCCGCGCTGCACGCGCTCCGGGCCTCGCAGAAGCCGCCCGCGCCGCACCGCTCCGCCGCGCGGCACGCGGCGTCGTCTGCGCACGCCGCGCGGCAGAAGCCCGCCGCCTCGTCGCACACCTCCGACACACCGCACCCCTCGTCCGAGGTGCAGGACACCGGCGTCGGATCGTTGTTGTCCGGGGGGTTGTTGTTGGCGACGCTGTTGTTCGGGGCGTTGTTGACGGCGCTGTTGTTCGCCGCGTTGTTCCCCGCAGGCGCCTCCCCGCCGCCGTCATCGCTGCACGCCGCCGCCCCCAGGAGGCACCACACACACACCGCCGCTGCCCAGGCTCGCCTCGTCATCTCACCCTCTCCATCCCCCGCTCACTGCAAGCGCAGCGGGTAGGTCACGCCCTTGTTCAAGCCGCCATGCTTCGGGAAGCTCATCGCCCGGAAGCGACCCTTCAGACACTCCGCCACCGCGCCGCCGCTCCCGATGATCTGCACGCCCCCCGTCGAGCCCGACGGCTTGATGAAGAACTGCACCGTCACGCCCTTGAAGCCCGGATTCCGCTTGAACTCCGAGAGGATACACTCGCGGATACCCCCGAAGTTCTGGCGGATCGTCCCGTTGATCTCCTCGTCGGTCAAGACGTGGCCGTCGCTCCCCTCGTCCCCCAGGTCCAGCGTGCTCACGTTCTCGTCGTCGCCGTAACCCGCCCCTGCGCCGCCGGGCCCCGCGCCCCGACGACCCACCCGACGACCGACGCCGCGACGCGCCGCCGCCGGCTCGTCCTTGGCGAAGATCAACGACATCAGATCCTTGTCCACCGTCACCGTCGAGAACTCGCGCGGCGGCGGCTCCATCCGGTAGGTCGTCCCAAGATCCGCGAAGAGCACCTCCTGAGGCAGCTCCGCAGGCTGCGGGCGGATGAAGAACCACCACCCCGCGAAGAGCAGCCCGATCAGCACCCCGCCCAGCACACCCGCCCCGATGGTCCACTTGCCCGCCGTCTTCGCCGTCTCGACGACCTTCTCGCGCTGCTCCTGCTCCCGGCGACGACGCTCCTCGCGCACCGGCAGATACGCCGCCACCGCCTGGCGGAAGACCGGCATCTCGCCCAGCGGCACCCGCTCCTGCGTGATCCGATCCAGCACGATGGTGAACTCGTCCACCTCGTCACGCTGAAGCTGCGCGACCACCTGATCCCGGGTGTAGGGGCCGTAGTCCAGCCCGTCCTTCGAGGTCAGGTAGCGCGACTCGCCGTTGTCCTGCGAGGCGCCGCCGCCGCTCTTCTGGCTCAAGATCCGCGCCGCCCGGGCGAAGGGATCCTCCTCCTCGGCTGCCGCGGGCGGCGGCGCAGGCAGCGGCGCAGGCTCCGGCGGCGGCGCGGGCAGCGCGACCGACGCCGGAGCCTCCTCCTCCTCACCGCCCGTGTCCACCGACGCCGCGCCGACCTCCTCGTCCAGCGAGCCCGCCCCACCCGAGACCATCCCGTCGATCACGTCGGAGAGCGCCTCGCGCAGCTCCGACACGCTCCGCATCCGCTGCGACGGGTCCTCCGCCAACGCCTGCTCCATCAGCCACGCGAAGTCCGGCCCGTAGCTCGCCGCCACCTCCAGCGCCCGCGCCCGGATCCCCTGCCCCGCAGGCTCCAGCGGCGACGACGAGAGCAGCTCCGCCGTCAGGAGCCCCACCGAGTAGACGTCCGCCAGCGGCGAGAGCGCCGACGGGTCCGCCCGCACCTCCGGCGCCACAAAAGGCGAGGTCCGAAAGAGCCCCTGACCGTGCGGGTAGAGCGCCTCCGCCACGATCCGCCCGAACACCAGGTTGCTGACCTTCACCTTGCCCTTCGACGTCACATAGACGTTCAGCGGCGTCAGCGTCCCGTGGACCGTCGTCTCATGCACCACCTGCAACGCCTGGCAGACGTGCGCGATGATGTTCAACACCGAGCGCGGGCTCATCGCCTGGCCCACCTCGCGGCGACGAGACACCTGGCGGCTCAACGTCTGCCCCTCGACGTACTCCATCGCCACAAACACCGCGCCGCCCTCGCGCCCCAGCCCGAAGACCTGCATCAGGTTCTTGTGCCGGACCTGGCTCCCCTCCTTGATCCGATCCCGGAGCGCCTGATACGCCGTCTCCTCCGTGATCGCGATGTCCAGCACCTTCAAGACCATCTTGCGGTTGGCCGAGCGCTCCCCCACCAGGTACGAGGTCCCCCCCTCGCTGGTCCCCAGCACCTGCTCCACCACGAAGCGCCCGCCGACCTCCTGACCGATCTCGAACCCGACCCGCTCCGCAGGGCCGATCCCGCTCGCGTCGCCACCTGGACTCATCGACCTGCCTCCTCGACCGTCGGCGCAGGCGGGAGCGCGCCCACGTCCACCCGCCAGATCCCCTCGACACGCTCCATCCGCACCTTGAACTCGCGCTCGTCATGCGTGCGCACCGCGTAGACCGCCGACTCACCCGACGCCTCCACGCGCTCCATCCGCGCCACGTGGTGCGGACCCAGCGCCCCCGCGCTCGTCAGCAGCTCCGGCGCCTTGATCGCCTCCGCGCCCCCCGACGCCTCGTTCAGCTCCGACGCCCGACGCTCCAGCTCCGCCTGCGCCGCAGGCGTCAGCATCGCGTACGCCACCTCGCCGCGCTGCGCGTACACCGCCGCGATGAACGTCGTCAGCGCCTCCTTCGGGTCCTCCGCCGCCGCCGGGTCCCGCGCCTCGCACCCCCCAAGCAGCGCCGCGCAGAGCGCCCACGCCGCCGCAACGCGCATCACCCCCCCTCGCCTCGCCTGCATCCCGGCCACGACGACCTCCCCCTCAGAGCTTCGACGCTGCGAACGTCGTCAACGCCTGCATCACCGCCTCGTCACCCAGCTCCTCCGAGGCCCGCCACACCGCCGAGAACGACCAGAGCACGCCCCGGCGGTAGAGCGTCAGCACCGCCACCTGAAAGCCCTGCTCCAACACCGACGCCTCGCAGCGACGCACCTGCGCCGGGTAGCCGCTCACCACGACCTCCTCCCGACCCGACGCCGCGCAGCCGCCCGACGCCAGCCGGGACTCCAGCCCCGAGGTGAACCCCGCGACCTCCTCCTCCGCCAGCGACGCCGACCACGCCTCCAGCCGCGCCATCGACGGCGTGTGCTGCATCGCCGCGTCGCCCTCCCCCGCTGGCGCCCAGCCCTCGCCAAGCCCCGCGCCCTGCCCCCAGGACACCCCCGCGCTCATCCCAAGCGCCGCCACCACCACCAGCGCGCAGAGCGCCCAGCGCCCCGGGGCGACCTCGCGCGTCGTCGTCGTCGTCGTCGCCCAGCTCATGGCTCCTGCCCTCCCTTCAGCGCGATCGTCCGCGCAACACCCTGAAATCGCTCATAGAGCGACTCCAGCCGCGCAGGCTCCAGGTAGCCCAGGAGCAGATAGGCCATCTCCTCCTGGTAGAACGCAAAGACCACCAGCACCAGCCCGCCCTCGCCGCGAAAGCGCAGCTCCTGCCCGTCCAGCGCCCCGTAGCGGATGCTCCGCGGCGCCTCCTCCTCCGACCACCCCCCCTCCTTGATCGCGTGGCGGAGCGCCTCGACGTACGCCCCGCGCTGGCCCGCGGGGATCTGGGGCGACGCCCGCAGCTCCAGGCGCGTGCGGCTCGGCTCCGCCTCCGCGAAGACCGACACCACGCCCGGCGGCGCCTCCAGCAGACGCCACGACCCCGGCGCCTCCACCGAGACCCCGTAGCGCGCGCTCGACACCACCCGAGGCCCCTCCCCGGACGCCAGACCAGGCCACGCCAGCGCGCACGCCAGCGCGACCCCCCACGCGACGCAACGCCGGAGGAGCCTCACCGCCATCCAACACCTCAGTTGAACTTCATGCTCTCGATCGTCGAGTTGAACGTCGGCAGGATGTCCTTCTCCTCGCCGTCCTTCATGTAGCCCACCACCAGCCACGACGTGTTCTCGCGCACGAAGCCGAACACGTGCACCTTCAGCGTCACGCCCGCGTGCGTGAACTTGTACTCGGTGTGCTTGCCCGCCTGGCCGTTGAGCGTCTGCTCCTTCGCCTCGCCCACCTGCTCGAAGTTCGACTCCGTCAGCGTCTTGTGGAAGGTCGAGAAGAAGACGTCCGCCACCTCCGCCGTCATCAGCTTCGTGGGCACCACCTCGATCTGAGACTGCGTCGCGCTGTGCGTGAACACCGCCACCGCCTTCTCATTGCCCGTCGTCTGCTCCCAGCCCGTCGGCTTGGTCAGCTCTACGCCGTAGTCCGTGTTCTTGACCGTCTCCTGGGCCACAGCCACCTGCGACACCCCAAGCACCACAACCAGCGCCATCGCGGCCCAAAGGCCCGAACCCACCGACTTCATGGAGGCTCTCCTCATGCTCTCACACTCGCCCCAACGGGCGCCACGCCCGGACACGTCATCCAAAGCGTGCCCCGACTCGATCCGTCCTCTTATACCAACCCCTGCCCCCTCCTTTCAAGCCCCACGCGGACGAACGCCGCGCGGCCCCCCTGCCTGGACAACCCACATCCCCCGTGGTACACAGGCCCCATGCGCGCCCAGGGTCAGGCCCGGCGCGCCAGGTGGCCCGGAGACAGCGCAGGAGCTGGCTTCGGGCCTTGGGTTTTTTCCCCTCCAGCCCCATGAGGAGCGCCTCGCTATGAGCAGCGGCCGTATCCCGATGACCCCCCGCGGCTACCGTCTGATCCAGGAGCGCCTGGACCATCTCAAGAAGGTGGAGCGCCCGGAGAACGTGGCCGAGATCGAGACGGCCCGCGCCCACGGCGACCTCAGCGAGAACGCCGAGTACACCTACGCCAAGAACCGCCAGGGCGAGATCGAGGGCGAGATCAAGCGCCTGGAGAGCTGGATCGCCCTCTCCCAGGTCATCGACCCCGCCAAGCTCAACCACGCCCACATCGTCTTCGGCGCCACCGTCGAGCTGGTGGACCTCGACACCGACGAAGAGCTGACCTACATGATCGTCGGGGAGCACGAGGCCGACATCAAGCGCGGCCTCCTCAACGTCAACACCCCCATCGCCCGCGGCCTCATCGGCAAGTCCGAGAGCGACGAGGTCACCATCCCCACCCCCGGCGGCTCCCGTCGCTTCGAGATCCTCAGCGTCCGCTACACCGCCGAGCTGCCCCAGAGCGCCGCCGAGTGACCGGCTGACCCGCTCCAGCGACCCCAGGGCTCCCTCCAGCGGACCGCCGACGCGCAGCTCCCGGGGAGGGGGTCCCCTGCCCGGCCCGCCCAGGCCGCGCAGGCACCCTCCCGGCAGGGCCCGGTCGTTCGGCGGCGCGTCACCTCACCCCCCGCACCAGGCCAGGCCGCGCCGGCGAAGCCGCGCAGACGCCCCAGGGCTTGCCCGGCCGCACGCGCGGCGCCGAAGCGAAGGGGGGAGGGTGCGGAAAACGCTCCGCCGAGCCGGTCAC
>CAUJGC010000072.1 GCA_963169075.1 Myxococcota bacterium | reverse complement strand
CCCCGGGTGCCGCGGCGGGCCCCGGCCTGGGCGCGTCCGCCCGCGCCGGGCAGGGCTGGGGCGGGCGGGGGTGAGGCGGGGGGGATGGTCTTGCGGAAGACGTCGAGGCACCAGTCGCGGACGTTGCCTGCGAGGCCGCGGACGCCGTAGGGGCTGGTGTCCACGGGGAAGGAGTCCACGGGGGCGGGGAGCTGGCGTCCGGCGTGGCTGTCGCGGATGCAGCACCAGGAGGGGTCGAGGCGGTCGCCCCAGGGGAAGGCGCGTCCGTCGGCGCCGCGGGCGGCCTTCTCCCACTCCAGCTCGGCGGGGAGTCGCCAGGGGCGTCGCTCGCGCTGGGCGAGCCAGGCGGCGTAGGCGGCGGCGCTGGGCCAGTCCACGAGCATGACGGGCCAATCAGGCTCCCAGAGGACGCCGTCGCTGTCGGTCTGGAGGATGAAGCGCCCCTGGGGGTCGCGGCCGTAGATCATGGCGCCCTGGTGCTCGATGGTGCCGGCGCGCTCGCGGGGGGCCAAGGCGAGGACCTCGTCCTCGCGGCCCTGGGCGGCGAGGTCGTTGAGGAAGTCCATGTAGCGCTGGTTGGTGACGGGGTGGCGCTGGATGATGAAGGGGTCGATCCAGAGGCGGCGGGAGGGGAGGGACTCGGGGGCCTGGGGGTCGCCGCAGGTGGTCCAGCCGGCGGGGACGTAGAGGTCGTCAGGGCCGAGGTCGGCAGGGGAGGGGAGGTGGATGGGGAAGGGGCGGTCGTCGCCGGGGCGGACGCCGTCCCAGTGCTCGCGGCGGTCGATGCGGACGGGGTAGCGGACGGTGGCGCGCTGGGGGTGGTCGATCTCCAGGAGGTAGCTGCCCATGGGCAGGCGGACCTCGACGAGGGGGGTGACGCCGAGGGTGCGCTCGAAGCGGGGGACGAGGCGCCGGTGCTGGAGCTGGTAGCGGTGGAGGCGGACGGTGGCGCCAGGAGGATCGGTGACGAGGGTGAGCCAGCCGTCGCCCTGGAGGTAGTCGAGGTGGCGCCGCCGCGCGGCGTGCCGCTCGGGGAGGGCCCAGACATGCTCGCGCAGGCGCGCCTCGGCGCGGCGGGCGGCGGTGGGATCGCGGCGGGCCTCGGCCTCGGCGTGCTCGGCGCGGTAGCGCTCGGCCAGGGCGGCGTGGGCCTCGTCCAGCTCGGGGGCGTGGGTGAGGGCGGCGCGGAGGAGGCTCTCGGCCTCCAGCTCGCGGAGGGCGGCGGCCTGCTCCAGGGCCTCGGCGCTCTCCTCCAGGGCCCAGGCGGGGGCTTTGACGGTCTCGGGGGCCCAGAGGGGGACGGGCTCCAGCTGGAGGCGGGCCTGGCGTCGGAGGAGGTCGGCCTGGGCGCGCATGGCCTGGGCCTCGGGGGCGCGGGTCTGGGCCTGGTGGAGGACCTCCAGGGCGCGCTCGCGGCGCCGGGCGCCGTCGAGCCACGCGCTGATGTCGGCGGCCAGCTCTCGGGCGTCGGCGTGGCGCTGGTCGGGCGCGCGCGCCATCGCGCGCTGGCAGGACTCGATCAGCTCTTCAGGGAGGTGGGAGGCGTCGAGCCCGCCGAGGAAGGAGCGCTCAGGCGCCGCCGCCGGGAGCGGCGCCGCCGACGCGAGGTAGGTCGTCTCGTGGGCGGCGTGGAGGGGAGCCCCCGGGGCGGCGCCGCGGGCGCGGCCCACCGGCGGCGGCGGGCCATCCAGGACCTGCCTGAGCACCGAGCGGGGATCGCCGCCCTGATAAGGGGGCCGCCCCGAGAGGATCTCATAGAGCACCGCGCCGAGGGCGTAGACGTCGCTCCGGGGGTCGAGGGCCTCCGCCGCGCCTGCCGCCTGCTCCGGCGACATATAGGCCGGCGTGCCTTCGACGACCCCAGCGGGCGCCTCGCCGGCGCCGATGACCCGCGCGAGGCCCCAGTCCACCACCAGCACCTCACCGAAGGCGCCGAGCATGATGTTCTCGGGCTTGAGATCGCGGTGGACGACGCCCTGGGCGTGGGCGTAGCCCACGGCGTCGCAGACGCGCTGGAGGGCGTCCACCAGGCGCCGGAAGCTCCAGCCGGAGGCGGTCGGCGCGGGGGCGCCGTCGCCCCACGCCTCGTGGACCTCGCGGATGACGCTGGCGAGGGTGCGCCCGCGGACCTCCTTCATGGTGAAGTAGGCGCGCCCGTCCCGGAGGGTGCCCAGGTCATAGACAGGCACGATGCCGGGGTGCTCCAGCTGCGCGGTGGTCTGGGCCTCCCGGAGGAAGCGGGCGAGGATGTGGGCCTGGCCGTCGAGCCCAGCGCGGATGACCTTCTGGGCGACGGTGCGGTTCAGCGTCGCGTCGCGGACTCGCCGGACCTCTCCCATGCCGCCCGTGCCGATCAAGGCGAGGTGCTCGTAGCGTCCGTCGGCCCGCGGGGCGGGCGCCCCGGCGCTCAACCCGGCTTCGGGGCCTGCGAACACGGTGCTCAACGAAGCCGCCACCGCAGGCTCCAGCGCGCCGCGCAGCGCCTCGATCTCGCCGCGCGCCGCGTCGGTGAGATCCGACCGCCGCAGGAGCGCCTCCAGGCGTCCCAGGATGTCTTCCACGCTGCACCCCTCTGCAATGGCGCAGCCTCCGCGCCGCGCGGAGAGGGCATACCGGATCGGTGGCTTTTTAGAAAGGGGCGACCGGCAACCCCCCCGGCCCCGTAACCGCCGACCTCGCTGCGCTCGTCGGCGGAACGGGGCCGGTCCCCCCCGTGACGGGGGGGCACCGACATGATCCGCGCTCGCCTGGGGCGCGCTCGCGCCCCTCCCCGCGCCCCGTCGGTGCCCCCCCGGCACGGGGGGGGCCCGGGGCGTTCGACCGGCGAGCGCGGCGATTCAGGCCGTTACGGGCCCGGGGGGGTAGGGGTGACCTCGCCGCGCAGGCGCGGAGGGAGAGAAAACGGAAC
>CAUJGC010000071.1 GCA_963169075.1 Myxococcota bacterium | reverse complement strand
GCTCGCTACGCTCGCCCCCACCCTCTACCACCCGCAACCACCCCCACGCCCCGTGGGTGCCCCCCCCGGCCGGGGGGGGGGCGGGGGCGTGGGGCCGGCCGGGGGGCCCGCCCCCGGGGCTTACGCCCCCGGGGGGGGCAGCGCGCGATTGCGTCCAGCGCGCTTCGCGGCCAGCAAGGCGAGGTCGGCGCGCTCCAGGAGGCGATCCAGGGGCTCCCCGGGGAGCGCCCCTGCGACACCGAGGCTGATCGTGACCTCGACGGGGTGGCGCGAGGTGGTGATGGGGGTGCCGCCGACGCGGGCGCGCAGGCGCTCGGCCACCGAGCGCAGCGCCTGCTCTTCGGAGGTCTCGGGGAGCAGGACGACGAACTCCTCGCCGCCGTAGCGCCCGAAGATGTCCTCGTCGCGGAGGGCGCGGAGGCAGCGCTGGGCGACCTCGCGGAGCACCTCATCTCCGACGTGGTGTCCCAGGGCGTCGTTGACGCGCTTGAAGTGGTCCACGTCGATCATGATGGCGGCGGCGGGTCGTTCGCGCTCGGCGGCGCGACGCAGCTCGCGGCGCGCGACCTCCATGAAGTGGCGTCGGTTGTGGACGCCGGTCAGCTCGTCGATGACGGAGAGGCGGTGGACCTCTGCGAAGCGGCGGGCGTTGTTGATGGCCGCTCCGGCGTGGGCGGCGAGGTCGAGGCACGCCTGGACGCGCAGCTCGCTCCAGCCTTCAGCGGAGGGGGCCTCCAGGGTGAGGAGGCCGACGCGGGTGGCGTTGTGGAGGAGGGGCACGCCCAGCCAGGTCGCGACGCCGCGCTGGTTCAGCTCCTTCAGGTCGGCGTCTCCGGCGGTGTCCAGGGCGCGGAGCGGCGAGTCGGTGGAGGCGAGGCGTCCCAGGAGGCCAGGCGTGGCAGGATCGACCAGCTCGGCGTCGAGGCGGGGGCTGCCGCGTTGGGCGACGCGGAGATAGCGGCCCTCGCGGAGCACCCAGGCGGCGGCGTGGCTGAAGGGCAGGACAGCTTCGACGGCGTCCAGGAGGGCCTCAAAGACGTGGCTCAGGTCGAGGGTGGCGCTGATGGAGTGGGAGAGCAGCTCGATCTGCTCGGCCAGGTGGCGGCGGGCGGCCTCGGACTCGACCAGCTCCTCCAGGCCCGCGAGGGTGCGCTGGAGGCGTTGGCAGATGAGGTCGAGCCCTTCGTGCTCGGAGCCTGGGGGGCCTCCCTGGCAGGCGCGGTGGGCGGCGAGGGCGTGGATGGGGTCGCGCAGCTCATCGAGGGTGTGGGAGAGGAAGGCGGCGCGGGTGCGCTCGCGCTCGGCGGCGCGTTGCAGCTCTTCGCGCAGCTCGCGGCAGGCGTTCTCCAGGCGCTCGTGATCCAGGGTCTCGGCGGTGAGGTCGCGCACGATGAGGAGGTTGTCGAGGCGCTCGGCGCCCAGGGCCAGCTCGAAGACGCGGCGGCGCCCGTCGGGATCGGTGACCTCGACGTGGAGGGGTCGTGAGCGGAGGACGCGTCCAGCCGCCGGGCCGAGGTTGCGCTCCAGCGCGCGCTGAAGCTCACGCCACCAGGGTCCTGGATCACCCCAGGCGCTGGTGATGTTCGGGAGCGCTCCCCAGACGCGCTCCACTTCGCCGTGGGCGTCCAGCAAGGCCAGCCCGAAGCCCAGGATCGACGCCGACTCGCTCAGGGTTGCGAGATCCGGGTTGAGAGGCGAGGAGTCCATCACCACCTCCAGGGTGCAGAGTCCAGACCGACACCACCCTGGACTCTACCACATCTCCACACCCTATGCACGCGGGGCCTGGAGCAACCCCAGCGCGAGGTCGGGGCGGTCGGTGATGAGGGCGGCGACCCCCAGGCGGATGAGGCGCTGCATCTCGACGGGATCGTTGACGGTCCAGGTGTAGACGGGGAGCCCCAGGAGGCGCATGCGCTGGGTGTAGCCCAGGCGGATGAGCTTGTAGTAGGGGGAGGCGAAGTCGGCGCGGCAGGCGCGGAGGCGGGCGCGGGGGAAGAGCTCGCCCAGGCGGCGGCGGAGGAGGTGCGGCGGGTCGTCGTCTCCCAGGAGGAGGCCCGCGCAGACCCGCGGGTCCAGGGTCTTGAGCTGGAGGACGCTGGCGTCGTGGAAGGACTTGACGACGAAGGCGTCGTAGGGGAGCCGCTCGACGAGGGCGCGCAGGACGGCGCCCTCGTAGCCGACCTCTTTGATCTCGACGTCCAGGCGGATGCGACCGGCGAGGGCTTCGATGGTGGGGGCCAGCTCGGGGATGTCGAAGCCCTGGGCGCGGCCCCAGGCCTGGAGGTCGGTGAGGGTGAGGTCTGCGACGGCGCGCCCGTCGGGGAGGTGAGCGTCGTGGAAGATGGCGAGGCCGCCGTCGGCGGTCTGGCGGACGTCGAACTCGACCATGTCCGCGCCCAGCTCGACGGCGCGCTCAAAGGCGTGGAGGGTGTTCTCAAAGGGGACGAGCCCCCGCGCTCCGCGGTGGGCGATGACGAGCGGCCTGGGTGGCATGGGACCTCGCGGGTGGCTCAGGGGAGGAAGCGCCCCACCACCTCGACGTGGGTGGTCTGGGGGATCATGTCCCAGGCCTCCACCGCGTCGAGGCGGAGGCCTGCGCCGATGAGGTGCGCCGCGTCGCGGGCGAAGCTCACCGGGTTGCAGCTCATATAGACCACCGGCGCGCGCAGGTCCACAAGGGCCTGGAGGAGCGCGGCGTCCAGGCCGCGGCGCGGCGGGTTGACCAGGGCGACGTCGGGGCGCGGCCAGCCGGGCGGTGGCCCCTGCGCGAGATCCTGGGCCACCCAGCGCCCGGCGACGCCCAGGCGCCCGGCGGCGGCGGCGGCGATCCGGGTCGGCGGCGCGTGGACCTCGGCGCCGAAGACCTCGGCGCCGGGGCGGGCGCGGGCGGTGACCAGCCCCAGGACTCCGGCGCCGCAGTAGAGATCCCAGATCACGCGGGCGGCGGCGGGCGCGCGCGCGGCGACGGCCTCGGCCATCGCGGAGGCGACGACGGCGTTGAGCTGGGTGAACATCTCGCAGCCGACCTCCAGCGTCACCCCGGCGATGACCTCCTCCACCGTCGCGCGGCCCGCGAGCAGGCGGGGAGGCTGGACGCGCACCGCGTTCCCATCGCTGGCGTTGACCGAGGCGCTCACGCCGACGACCCCAGGCAGCGCCAGGAGGTCCGCGGCGATCGTCTCCACCCAGGCGGCGTCGCCGTGGGTGATCAGCTCGATCAGCGCCTCGTCGCCGCCCGCGCCAGCGCGGGTGCCGACGTAGCGGAGCCCGCCGGGCTCGGGGGCCACCGGGACCGCCCGCGCCGAGAAGAGCGCCTCCAGGGTGGCGATCAGCGCAGGCTGCGGCGAGCGCAGCACGCCGCAGCCCGTCATCTCAGCCACCGCCGCGCTCCGCGACTCCCGCGACCCCAGCCGGACCTGCCCCGCTCCATCCCGCGCCGCCACAAAATTGGAGCGGCAGCGGTAGCCCAGCTCCTCGCCTACAGCCTGCACCGCCTCCACCGTCACGCCGAGGGGCGCCAGCGCCTCGGCCACCGCCTGCTGCTTGAGCCTGCGCTGCACCGCCGGGGGCAGGTGCATCAGCGGGCAGCCGCCGCACGCGCCGCGGGTCGGCGCGGCGTGGGGACAGGGCGCCTCGCGCCCTGCCCCCGCGCCCCAGACCTCCACCGCCCGCGCCCAGGCGCGGGGCGGGCCGCCGCCCTGCCCGACGTGGACGATCTCCGCCTCCACCTCCTGCCCCGGGGTCACCCCCGGCACCCGCAGCGTCGCGCCCTCGACCTCCGCGACGCCCTCGCCGCTCCGATCCAGGGCCGTGATCGCCACCCGCAACCGCTCACCTCGCCTCATCGACACCGCGTCACCTCCTGCGCTCCCCCTCAGAAGGTCTCGATCACCATGTCATCGAAGTCAATGACCACGTTGCGGTCTACCGCCATCCGCTTGCGCATCGCGGGGCGCTCCTCCATGAGCTTGAAGTACTCGGCGGAGCCCACCTTGACCCGGCGGGCCTTCTTGCGGTCCACGCCCTGCTCGACCCACGTCTCGCCCTCCTGCACGAAGAGCTTGCCGTCCACCCAGCGCGTCCGCGTGGCGTTGGCCTTGTCGTTGGCCTCGGCCTGCTTCAGCCGGTTCATCTCCACCGACGTCGCCACCGAGCCCCGACCGCTGGCGTTCCCCAGGTTGTCCTGGCGGGTCAGCGCCCCCTCCGCCTGCGCCTGATCGCGGAGCTTGATCATGCGCCCCGAGGGCTTGAGCAGCTCGCCGCTGATGTCGTCGCCCTCGAAGTTGTACTTGATGTGGCGGTGGCGGATCGGGCTCGGGGTGGCGAGCTGACCCGGCTGGCCGCCCTGAAGCTCGCTGTCGTCCACCGCCAGATAGCTCGTGTACGGCGTCACCAGCCCGTAGGTCCGCCCGAGGCGGATCACCTCGTCGCGCAGCTCCGGCACCTCACCCTTCAGCCGGATCTCCGAGAGCAGGTAGCCCACCTTCCGCGTCGCCCAGAGCTTCGGGATGAAGTCGTGGACCTGAGACGCCGCCGCGCCGCCACGCAGATGCTCCGTCTCGTCGTAGGCCACCGTCACCCCCTGACCCTGCACCTGCCCCGAGAGGAGGATGCGGCCTGGCATCGCCCCCCGGTAGCGCCCCAGGAGCACCACCTGGCCGCCGCGGAAGAGATCCGGCAGCTTGCGCGGCCACACGTCGTAGACCGACGGCGACCCGTAGTCCACGCGCACCTCCGTCATCGAGGGGTAGGCGATGCGGTTGTTGAGGGCCACCACAGCCGACTCGATGTCCTCCTGGGGGGCGATGTAGGCGCTCTGCCCGCCCTGCCCTTCTGCGAGCTGGTCCAGCAGCGCCGCGTTCACGTCAAACCCGACCCCGAAGGTGAAGACCCGCGTGGCGCCCGCGAGCTGGCGGGCCCGCGCCAGGATCGCCCCCGGCTGCGTCTCGCCCACCGTCGGCAGCCCGTCGGTCATGAAGAGCGCGAAGTGCGGCACGCCGCCGGGGACCGGCTGCTGGAGGGCCACCTGGAGCGCCTCGTCGATGGCGGTCCCGCCGCCCGACTGGAGCCCCTGCGCGAACTCCACCCCCCGACGCACGTTCTCCGGCGTCGCAGGCTGCGGCGCCAGGAAGAGCGGCTGCACGTCGGTCGAGAAGCGCACCACGTTGAAGAGATCGCCGCCTCGCAGCTTCTGGAGGCTGGACGCCAGCGCCGCCCGCGCCTGCTTGATCTTCTCCCCCGTCATCGACCCCGAGGTGTCCACCACGAAGGTCACCGCCTTGCGCGGGATCGCCGCCTCCGTCGCCTCCAGCCGAGGCGCCATCACCATCAGGAAGTAGCCGTCCTCGCCGCCCGCCCCGTCCCCATCCCAGGTCAGCACCGAGAGCCCCACGTCCTCCTGCCCCGTCCCCAGATAGAGGAGGAAGTCCTCCTCCAGATCGACCCCCACGTCCTCAAAGCCGACCACCGCCTCATGATCCGAGCGACGCGACACCGCCACCTGGTGCGACGGCGAGTAGATCGCCTGGAGCGGCGCGCGCGACGACACCCGCACCGTCATCGTGAAGTCGTCCAGCAGCGTCGCCGTCCGGCGGCCGGTCTTGAGCGGGTAGCGCAGCTGCCGCAGCCCGTTCACCTGGCCCAGCACCGTCGCGTAGCGGATCTCCACGCGCTGCTCGCCGCGCGCGGGCACGGGGAAGATCCGCGCCTGGAAGAGCGTCCCGTCCACGTACTCCACCAGCCCCGGGTCCTGGGTCCGCCGCACGATCTGCTCGTAGACCGAGCGCGCCTTGTCCTTCTCCAGCACCGCGCCGGGCGTCTTCACCCCGTTGATCCACAGCGAGAAGTCCGACACCGTCGAGCCCGGCGGCACCGGGAAGTAGTAGGTCGCCTCCAGCGGGCGATCGGTGTGGTTGACGAAGACCTGATCCACCCGCGTGACCGCTGCGGCGTCGGTGATCTGGACCTCGACCCGGTGGCTCCGGATCGCCAGCGGCGGCAGCGCCTGCTCCGTGGGCACCAGGAGCCCGATCGCGTGCGCGGAGGACGGCGCCAGGAGCGCCAGCGTCCACAGCAACACGCCCCACAACGCCTGCCAACCTCGCTTGTTCATGCTCTCTGCCATCGCGCGCCTCCTCGGGTGAGCCTGGAACCTGAGGCGGTCCCAACGCGCGCGGCGCGAGCAGGATCTAAAAAAATGGGGTCCAGGGGTCACTGACCCCTGGCCGCCGGAGGCAGCCCCAAAAAACCCAAAAAAAATAAGACCCAGAAAGAGATTTTTAGGGGGT
>CAUJGC010000070.1 GCA_963169075.1 Myxococcota bacterium | reverse complement strand
CCGGGGCTGCCGTGGGGTACTCGTTGGGCGGGGCGCTTCCCACCCCTTCCTTGGGGGGCGGGGGGGGGCCTCGTGGCCCCCGCCGCGCCGCAACGCTATCTGGCAGGATAATAACCTTAGATCATTACTCCTGCGCGCTGGCGGCGGGCTCGTCCATCATCGGGGCGCCCGTCTCGCCCTCGGTGCCGGCGGGGAGGCCCGTCTCCTCCTCGCTGGGGGGCTCGGTGATCTCCTCGGGCAGCTCGGCGGGGGCGGGGCACGCGGCCTCGTCCCAGGTCGGCGTCACCAGCTCGCCGCTCTCCTCCTCGAAGGAGACGACCCCCGTCCGCTCCCAGCACGAGGCCGCGTGGACGCAGCGCTCCCCGAGGGTCCCGCCGCAGATCGACGCCGCCGAGCGCGCGCGACCCTCCCGCGTCCACACCACGCCCGCACGCACCCGCTCGTCCGTCCCGTCCGCACCCCGCGTCGGCGCGCCCTCGCCGTCCAGCGCCACAAGATCCAGCGGCGCCGCGAAGCGGAACGACCCGCCCTTCCCCAGCAGGTGGCGGAACGCGAAGCGCCCCGTGTGCGACTCCTCCATCCCCGGCCCCTGCACGTCCTTCAGCCCCAGGTGGAGCTGACGCACACGACCCGCCGCGCGGTAGCCGATCCCCAGCTTCCCGCTGAAGCTCTCCCCCGTCAGCGTCGCGTAGTTGTCAAAGTTGTAGCCCAGCTGCCCCACCCCGCGACGCCTCCCGTCCACCTCCGGCAGCCGCACCCCCTGCCCCGCAAACACCGGCATGTAGCCGTCCTCACCCGCGTCCAGCGCGCGGCCCTGGAGCACGAACGAGAAGCGCTCCGCACGCGCGTCCACCTGGCACACCTGGAGCCTCCAATGCGCCCGCTCACCCTCCTTCTCCCACTTCTTGCAGCTCAGACGCCCGATCGTCACCTCCTCCGCCACACCCCCCGCCACCACCTCGTCGATCCGGGCGCTCGTCGCCGCGCGGAGACGATCCAGCGCGTCGCGCACCCGCTGGCTCTCCGCGTGGATCGGAGACGCCTCACCCTCCACACCCTGCTCCAGCGTCAGCCCCTGCGCCGTCACGTCACCGTCCGTCGTCAAGCTCAACATCTCACCCGACGGGATCGCGCTCGCATACGCGTCACCCGACGCCGCGCCCTCCGGCGTCGCCTCCTCCTCCTCGCCGCACCCCGGCGCGAACGCCAGCAGCGCCACCGAGCACATCACACCGATCACCGCGACCACCTTGCTCTGCGTCCAGCTCGTCATGGCTTCCTCCTCAGGTTCATAAGGCCTCCCTCCCCCGACGCGGCTCCATCCCGCCAGGAGAGGCCCGCGGCCTCGCTGACCTGATGACAATACAGAACCCGTGCCAACCTCTCCAAGGCTGCGCGCATGCCGGAAAACAGGGCATCGACACCCCAGCACATGACAAAACAGCGCCGCGATTTATGTCTTTTTTGACATAAGACATAAGACATAAGCCTGATGGGAGGCTGCGCGCGGCGGGCTGTGGGGTCGCAGGTTGGAGTTGACCTCGCGTCGGCGCATCGTTGCCAAGGGGGGTGCATCTACGCTAGGGTGGCTTGACCTGGGCGAAAGCGGACTTATCCTCTCGGCGGCTGTCGCTTGAACACTTGAGCGATCTTTAAACAGTTCACTGGGGAGCGGAGCGGATGACGAGATACCTGGAGGCCGCGCCAGAGCGCATCATTGAGCGTCTGGTGGAGCTTCTGGAGCAGCCGGTGGAGGATGTGGAGGCGATGCGTCGCGCCACCCTTGCGGCGTGGCGTCCCGGGGCAGGACTGGCCGGTCTGGAGCGGGCGTGTGAGGCGGTGGGCATGCAGGCCGATCGGGTGGAGTGCGCGATCGGCGAGGCGGGCCGCTTTCTGGCTCCGGAGAGCGCGCTGGTGGGTCAGTCGCGGAGCGGCGGGTGGTTGATCATCACGGGGGCGCACCGCGGGAGCTTCACGCTGGATCTGCCGGGGCCGGTGGCCAGCGAGGAGCGGGTGGGGTTGGCGGAGCTGGCGGCGGTGCTGGGGGCGGGCTCTTTGGATGCGTCGTGGCCGTGGCTGGTGGTGTCGGGTCGCGCGTTGGCTGCGCTGGAGGTGTCTTCGGGCGTCGAGGAGGCGAGCCACGGGGAGGGTGGAGGGGATGATCACAAGCCGCTGCAGCGTCTGTGGGGGTTGATCAAGACGGAGCGTCAGGACATCGGGGTGGTGCTGGTCTTTGCGGCGGGTGTGGGGCTCTTGAACCTGGCGGCGCCTGTGGTGATGCAGGTGGTGGTGAACACGGTGTCGTTCGGGGTGGTGCTTCAGCCGCTGGTGCTCTTGACGCTGGTGCTGCTGACGAGCCTGGGGTTGGCGGCGGCGCTGCGTGCGATGCAGGTGTGGGTGGTGGAGGTGATCCAGCGTCGGATCTTCCTGCGGCTGGCGGCGGATCTGGCGTGGCGGCTGCCGCGTGTGGAGCAGCGGGCGTTCGATCAGGCGCACGGGCCCGAGCTGGTGAACCGCTTCTTTGACGTGTTCACGGTGAAGAAGGTGGCGGCGAGCCTGCTGCTGGACGGCGTGGAGATCGTGTTGACGGCGCTGATCGGGGCGCTGGTGCTGGCGTTCTACCACCCGGCCCTCCTGGCCTTTGATATTATTTTAATATTTTTTGTTATATTTATAGTGTTTATTCTGGGCAAAAAAGCCAACAAGACCTCAATCAAGGAGTCGAAGGCGAAGTATGCGGTGGCGGGCTGGCTGCAGGAGCTGACGCGTCATCGGCACGCGTTCCGTCACGCGGGGGGCAAGCGTCTGGCGTTGGAGCGCGCGGACGCGCTGTCGCGGGGTTATCTGAAGAAGCGCTCGGCGCATTTTTCGATCGTGTACCGCCAGGCGATCGGCCTGTTGACGTTGCAGGCGGTGGCGATGACGACGCTGGTGGCGGTGGGGAGCTGGCTGGTGATCAACCGTCAGCTGACGCTGGGCCAGCTGGTGGCGGCGGAGCTGATCGTGTCGGTGGTGGTGTCCTCGCTCTCGAAGCTCTCGAAGTATCTGGAGAGCTTCTACGACATGGTGGCGGGGATGGACAAGCTGGGTCAGCTGGTGGATCTGCCGCTGGAGCGTCAGGGCGGGGAGTCGCTCTGCGGCGGGGGTCCGGCGGGGCTGCGGCTGTCGGGGGTGAGCTTCACGCACAGCTCAGGGCGTCGGGTGCTCTCGGAGGCGAGCCTGGAGGTGGCGGCGGGGGAGCGGGTGTGGATCACGGGGGCAGACGGTGCGGGCTTGAGCACGCTGGCGGACGTGATCTACGGCTTGCGGACGCCGGAGTCGGGGTGGGTGGAGGTGGACGAGCTGGACCTGCGCTCGGCGGATCTCTCGGCGCTGCGGCTGCGGGTGGCGGTGGTGCGTGAGGCGGAGCTGGTGGAGGGGACGATCCTGGAGAACGTGCAGCTGGGTCGGCGCGAGGTGGGGGCTCAGGAGGTGCGTCACGCGCTGGCGCGGGTGGGGTTGTTGGAGGAGGTGATGGCGATGGCTGGGGGTCTCCAGCACATGGTGGTGGGGAGCGGGGGGGCGCTCTCGACGAGCCAGGCGGTGCGCTTGACGCTGGCGCGTGCGATCGCGGGTCGTCCGCGGCTGCTGGTGCTGGACGAGGCGCTGGAGCAGCTGAGCGAGGAGGTGGGCCAGGAGGTGTTGGGGGAGCTGGCGTCGTCGGATGTGCCGTGGACGTTGGTGGTGATGGGGCGTGCGCCCTGGCTGGAGCGCGTGGCGTCGCGTGCGTTCCGCCTGGTGGATGGGCGCCTGGAGGAGATCACAGGTCCGGATGGGAGAGGAGGTGGAGATGGCGGTGAAGGAGGCGGAGGGCCTGCGCCCTCTGGAGTGGGATCTCCCGGCGGTGCGTCTGATCCCGCCGCCGCTGCGGACGCGTCGAGTCGCCGGGGTGCTGGTGGTGATCTTCGCGCTGCTGCTGGCGGTGCTGGCGTTGGCGCCATGGCAGCAGAGCGTGACGGGGAAGGGGCGCGTGATCGCCTACGCGCCGATGGAGCGTCAGCAGGTGATCGGGGCGCCGATCAAGGGTGTTGTTGCGCAGTGGTGGGTGCAGGAGGGGAGCCGTGTGGAGGCGGGCGAGGCGCTGCTGGAGCTGAGGGACAACGATCCGGACTACTTCCAGCGTCTGGAGGCCGAGCGCGAGCTGACCGAGGCGCAGGTAGCGAACTACACGCGTCAGGTGGAGGCGCTGCGGGAGCGGGTCACCTCCGAGGAGGAGGCGGTGCGCTTCAAGGTGGCGTCGGCGGCGGCGAAGGTGCGCACCGGGGAGCGGGAGGTGGAGGAGTCGCGTCAGAAGGTGAAGACGACGGAGGCGAAGCTGGAGACGAACCTGCTGCAGCTGGCGCGTGAGCGGACGCTCTTCGAGCAGGGGTTGACGAGCCAGCGGAGCCTGGAGCTGGCGCAGCTCTATGAGGCGCAGGCGCGCAACGAGCGGGAGGGGGCGCGCCAGGCGTTGGAGGCCAAGCGGGAGTCGCTCTTGAGCAAGCGCGAGGAGCTCTCGATGTCGCAGGCGGAGGGTGACGCGAAGGTGGACAAGGCGCGCTCGGAGCTGGAGAAGGCGGAGGTCGATCTGGCGGAGGGTCGTCGCAAGCTGCTGGATCTTGGGACGAAGCTGGCGCGGCAGTCCAACCAGATCGTGCGTGCTCCCCGGGCGGGGACGGTGCTGCGGCTGCTGGTGGCGCCTGGGAGCGAGCAGGTGAAGGAGGCGGAGCCGCTGCTGGTCTTTGTGCCGGAGGGTGTGGAGCGGGCGGTGGAGCTTTGGGTGGACGGGAACGACGCGGCGCTGATCCGTCCGGGTCGGCACGTGCGGCTGCAGTTTGAGGGGTGGCCTGCGGTGCAGTTCACGGGGTGGCCCGCGGCGGCGGTGGGGACGTTCGGCGGTGAGGTGGCGTTGGTGGACGCAGCCGACGACGGCCAGGGCAACTTCCGGGTGGTGATCCGCCCCGACGACGCGGACGAGCCCTGGCCCGAGCCGGAGCTGCTGCGTCAGGGTGTGCGCACCAACGGCTGGGTGATGTTGGACGTGGTGTCGCTGGGCTACGAGGTCTGGCGTCAGCTCAACGGCTTCCCGCCGACGGTCGATCCGAGCAGCATGAAGGGCGCCGGGGGCAAGGCGGAGAAGGAGAAGAAGTAGGCGTGCGGATGAAGCATGTTTTCAATATAAAATCATGCATTTTTTTGTGTATAATTTTATGTATGGCGAGCTTCGGCGGCGTGGCGCAGGGTCAGCCGCGAGGCGACGCGGCGGAGGGGCTGGGCGAGCCGGTGGTGTCGGCGCTGCCGCCGCTGGCGCCGCAGCCCCGGCTGGCGCTGGGGGGCGGCGTGGCGCTGCGTGAGGAGGAGGTGCGCGCGTCAGCGCGGGCGTATTATCCGGGGCTGCTGGCGGCGGAGCAGAAGCTGGCGGGTGCGGAGGGGTCGCGGCTGGAGGCGGAGGGGGGCTTCGACGTGGGGGTGGTGGGTAAGGGTCAGGCGACGGGGCTGGGTTATTATTACTATACGACGGGTGACGTGGAGGTGTCGCAGCCGCTCCAGACGCTGGGCGCGGAGGTGTACGGGGGCTACCGGGTGGGCGTGGGCAAGATCCCGGTCTATAATGGGGAATATGAGACACTGAATGGCGGCGAGGTGCGCCTTGGGGTGGAGGTGCCGCTGGCGCAGGGTCGGGCGATCGACGCGCGGCGGGGGAAGCTGCGGCAGGGTCAGGCGAAGGTGGAGGCGAGCGGCTGGGCGCTGGAGGTGAAGCGGCTGGAGGTGGGGTGGGCGGCGGCGGCGGCGTACTGGGGCTGGGTGGCGGCCGGTGAGCGCTACCGTGTGGCGTCGGAGGTGCTGGAGCTGGCGGAGCGGCGCGAGGGTCAGATCGACGCGCTGGTGAAGGCGGGGAAGATCCCGGCGGTGGAGCGGCTGGAGAACCGGCGCGCGGTGCTGGGTCGGCGGCAGGATCTGGTGAAGGCGCAGCGGAAGCTGGAGGCGAGCGCGCTGAAGCTCTCGCTCTACCTGCGTGATGAGGCGGGGCGTCCCGTGGTGCCGGGCCCGGAGCGGCTTCCGGGGGCGATGCCCGTGCCAGCGCCGCCGGAGGGGTTGGAGCGAGGCGAGGCGACGGCGCTGGAGCGTCGGCCGGAGGTGCAGGAGCTCGCCGCGCTGCGCGCGTTGCTGGAGGTGGACGTGGAGGTGTCCGAGAACGCGCAGCTCCCGCAGGTGGATCTGGGGCTGGAGGCGTCCCGGGACGTGGGTCCGGGGAGCGAGGACGCGCAGGAGCGGCTGGGTCCGGGGGTGCTCTGGGGTGGGGTGACAGTGAAGTGGCCGGTGCAGCAGCGCAAGGCGCGGGGGCAGGCGGCGCAGGCGCGGGCGGCGCTGGGTCAGCTGGAGCAGGACGGGGCGTTGATGCGCGATCAGATCGGCGTGGAGGTGGCGGACGCGCGCTCGGCGCTGCTGGCGGCCGATCAGCAGGTGGAGCTGACGCGGCAGGGGTGGGAGGCGTCGGCGCTGGCGGCGGAGGCGGAGCGTCGCCGCTTCACGCTGGGCTCGACGGAGCTGCTGAAGGTGACGATCCTGGAGCAGTACGCCGCCGACACGGAGGTGAAGCACATCGACGCGCTGATGGAGGCGTGGGTGGAGCGTGCGCGCTGGCGCGCCGTGACGGGCGCAGGCTGGTGAGCCCGCCCTCGCCTTGAACCACAGGCCGGAACGGGTGGTTCAGCGGCGAGGGGGCGCTCTGGAGGAGTCGGACGCGCGGTGCGGGGCGCTTTTGCGCGCGTCGTGGGGGGGGTCGTGCGTTTGTGTTGACGCTCGGCCCAAGGCGCGCTATCACGGGTGGGTTGGCATGGCACGATCCTCGCCTGAGCCCTTGGGCTCCTCAGGCAGAGGCCTGCGATGAGCGGTCGTGAGGCATGTCGTGGGCGCAGGGGGGGTGTAACACATCTCCCTCAGCCGGTACGGAACGCGAGGCTCTGCGGCGCAGACGTGATCCGACGAGCCAGGAGACTCCGGCCATCCAGCCGGGCCTTAGAAGACGGCTCCCCGGTGGGGAGCGCGAGCACAAGCAGGGAACGAGATGAAGACCAACAAGTTTATCGTGAGCGTGGGTTCCGCGGTGGCGCTGCTGGCGACGCCGGTGCTGGTGGTGGGCTGCGCTGGCGGCGACGCCAAGCCGGACCCCGCCCCCTCGGACGCGACGATGGAGAAGTCCGGCGAGGGCTCCTGCGGCGGCGAGAAGGCCCCTGAGGGCTCCTGCGGCGGCGAGAAGGCGAAGGAGGGCGAGGGCTCCTGCGGCGGCGAGAAGGCCCCCGAGGGTTCTTGCGGCGGCGAGAAGAAGGAAGGCGGCGAGGGTTCCTGCGGTGAGGGCTCCTGCGGGGGTCACTGATCGCGCGGCCTGAGCCAGCGTAGACGGCACTGCGGGGCGACCTGCGGTGCCGTCGCGCTCTGGGGGTGCTTGCAGGGTGGAGGTGCGGGGTGGAGCGGGAAGCGGATTCGAAGCGCGGGGGTGCCTCGCCTGTGGCGGGGGGCGAGGGGCTGACGGTGGGGCTGGGGTTGCGGCTGGGGCTGGCGGAGGAGCTGCTGGGGTCGTCGTCGAGCGCGGCGACGTTCCTGGAGATCTGCCCGGAGAACTATGTGGGCGTGGGCGGTCGCCGGGCGCGGGTGCTGGCGTCGGCGCGGGAGCGCTGGCCGATCCTGTGCCACGGGCTCTGCGGTGACTTCGCAGGGCTGGCGCCGCTGAACCTGGAGCTGCTGGGCGGGATCAAGGGGCTGCTGCGGGAGGTGGGGGCGCCGTGGTACAGCGATCACCTCTGCTGGACGCAGGTGGGTGGGGCGGAGCTGCACGAGCTGGTGGCGATGCCCTTCACGGAGGCGAGCGTGCGTCGGGCGGCGCGGCGGCTGCGCGAGGTGGCGGAGGTGCTGGAGGTGCCCATCGCGGTGGAGAACGTCTCGGCGTACGGCCACGCGGTGTCGCCGGAGATGGACGAGGCGTCGTTTGTGCGTGCGGTGGTGGAGGAGGCGGGGTGCTACCTTCTGCTGGATGTGAACAATGTCTATGTCAACTCGGTGAATTTCGGCTTTGATGCGCGCGCCTACATCGACGCGCTGCCGCTGGAGCGGGTGATCCAGCTGCACGTGGCCGGTCACGACACAGAAGGCGAGGACATGCTGCTGGACACCCACGCGGCGGCCATCGTGGACCCGGTGTACGCGCTGCTGGACTACACGCTGCGCCGGATGCCGCACAGCGCGCCGGTGCTGCTGGAGCGCGACGGGAACTTCCCGCCGCTGGCGGAGCTGGAGGCGGAGCTGCGCCGCCTGGCCGAGATCATGGAGGGCGCCCGTGGCTGAGGTGCATCGCGCGGAGGAGGAGGCGCTGCGGCGCTGGGTGCTGGAGGCCGACCCGCAGGAGCCCGAGGGGATCTTTGATCCGCGGGCGCGGGCGATCTACCGGCGTCAGGTGCGCCGGAGCCTGCTCCGGGGGGTGCGGCTGGCGCTGCCGATCACGCGGCGCCTCCTGGGGGAGGAGGCCGTGGAGGCGCTGATCGTGCGGTGGATGGAGGCGGGGGGCTCGACGTCGCGGCTCTACTGGCAGCTCCCGCTGGAGTTCTCGGCGTGGGCGGACGCGGCGGCGGCGGAGCTGCCGCACCCGGCGTTGGCGGAGCTGATCCGCTGGGAGACGGTGGAGGTGGACGTGCTGAACGCCCCGGACGACACGGCGGAGGCGGCGTGGGCCGCGGCGCCGTCGCTGGAGCGCGGCGTGGCGTTGAGCGCCAGCGCGCGGCTCTGCGTCTTCACCCACCCGGTGCATCGGCTGGGGCTGGAGTCGTCGGCGTGGCCGGAGGCGCTGGCGGCGCCGCGCTTCCTGGTGGCGTGGCGGGTCGGGGAGCGGATGCGCTGGCGCGAGGTGGAGGCGCCGCTGGCGCAGCTGGTGGCGTCGCTCTCGTCGGGCGCGGCGCTGCGCGAGGGGCTGGCCTTCATCGAGGGGCTCTACCCGCCTGGCGCGGTCGCGGCGTCGGAGCTGGTGGAGGGGTTGGCGCGGCTCCGGGAGGCGGGGGTGATCCTGGGGTTTCCGGAGGTGTAGAGGGGGGTCTGGGGATGCCTCCGGCGGCCAGGGGGCGCGACCCCTGGCCCCCATCCACGCTCACCGGGGCGGGGGGGGGACGAAGACCTGGGCGCGGTAGTGGCGCAGCTCCTCAATGGACTCGAGGATGTCGTCCAGGGCGAGGTGGTTGCCCGCCTTGAGGGGGGCGTGGTAGGCGGGCGGATACCAGCGCCGGACCAGCTCCTTGATGGTGGAGACGTCGAGGTTGCGATAGTGCAGAAAATCATGCACTTCAGGCATATATTTCAGCAGAAATCGACGATCTTGACCGATGGAGTTGCCGCAGAGGGGGGATTCGCCGCGGGCGACGTGGTCCTGGAGGAACTCCAGGGTCAGCTCCTCGGCCTGCTTGAGGTTGAGGGTGGAGTTCTGGACGCGCTCGACCAGACCGGAGGCGGTGTGGTGCTTGGTGTTCCACTCGTCCATGGCCTCCAGGACGGCGTCGGGGTGGTGGATGGCGATGTTGGGGCCGAGGGCGATGGTGTTGAGGTGGCCGTCGGTGATGACCGTGGCGATCTCGATGATGGTGCAGGTCTCGGGATCGAGGCCGGTCATTTCCAGGTCGATCCAGACGAGTCGGTCGGCTATGCTCAAGGGGCCCTCCGGGGTCTGAGCGCGCGTCGTGCGCGCAGAGCAGGGTGTCGGTGATCCTGGGGCATTTGGCAAGGGGGGCAGCGTGGCGGAGGAGGCGGCGATGCGGCGAAGCAGCGGTGCGGTGGTCGCGGCGGCGGTGGCGGCGGCGGCGGTGGGGTTGAGCGCAGCGGAGGCTCGGGCGGGGCTGGATCTGGTGGTGGTGGGTGAGGTGCGGGTGAGCGTGGGTGAGGGCGGGAGCGGCGGGGCGCGGCTGCTGGTGTCGCCGGAGGGTGAGGTGGCGCTCTGGACGCAGGGCTCGGACGGGGCGCATCTGGTGGGCGTGTCGGGGGATGTGGGCGGCGCGCCGGTGGTCTACACCTTCGAGGGGTCGCCGGTGGAGCCGCTGGCGGCGAGCTGGGGTCCGGGGGGCTCGGTGATGCTCCGGGGTCAGGTGATGGGACCGGCGGGTGTCGAGGGGGTGAGCGCGCAGGTGGGGCTGGACGGGGTGGTGGCGTGGGAGCAGGGGGATAGGGACTTCGCGGCGGCGGAGGGTTATGTGGGGGTCTACACGGGTCCAGCGGGGCCGATCCTGTGGAGCCCGACGCGGCAGCGGGTGCTGATCTTCTCGGCGGCGAGCTTCGAGGTGGCGGCGGTGAGCCAGGGGACGACGCGCTTTGACTTCAACGGGGAGCTGCGGAGCCCGTCGGTGCTCTTCGGGACGGAGTATGTGGGGGCGGCGCTCTCGGACGCGCTGGTGCGCCCGGACGGGCGCTTTCTGGTCTACTACCTCTCGCAGAACGACGTGGGGGCGCGCTTCTTTGTGTACGACGGGCTGGAGACGCTCCAGACGTGGCGCCTCGAGGGCGGCGACTGGACGGCGCGGATCGTGCGGCAGGTGCGCTTCGATCCGGCGGGGAGCGCCTACCTGACGTGGACGACGCCTGAGGACCCGCAGGGTCCGGGGCGGCTGACGAAGGTGGACGTGGAGGGGCGGCTGCAATGGGAGGTGGACCTGAGCGGGGCGGCGCCGCTGGCCGATCCCGAGAGCGGCGCGGTGTCGGCGGTGACGCTTGGAGAGCCGGTGTTCATGGTGGCTGCGGCGGGTGAGGTGGCGCTCTTGCGGCGGGCGGGCTCGACGCTGATCTTCGACGCGCGGAGCAGCGAGGACGGGTCGCCGCTGGGCTTCGCGGACCTCTTCGGGGTGACGGAGAACCTGATCTTTGATCTGGCCGCGCAGCACGGCGCGGAGCGGACCTATCTGCTCTCGACGGCGCGGGTGGACGATCCGGGTCACACCCACCTGCTGCGGCTGGAGGTGCAGCTGAACGACGACCCGGTGGTGGTGGAGGAGCCGGGGTTGGGGAACAACGGGGCGCCTTCGATGGATGATGAGGACGCGGCGGCGCGCCCTGAGATCCACGGGTGCGGCTGCGAGGTGGGCGGCGCGTCGCCAGGCGGGCTGCTCTTGGGGCTCCTGGCTGCGCTGGGGCTCGTGGGTGTTGGGCTGGTTCGGGAGGAGCGCGCGCGATGAAGGAGCTGGAGAATCCGCTGGAGGGGGCGTTGGACGAGCTGGGGGCGGTGTGGGGCGAGGTGCCGTGGCGGACGCCGCTGCGCTTTGCCGGGGTGGATGAGGCGGAGGTGCTGCGCCGCGGCGCGGGCTGCATGGAGGTGAGCCAGCGGGGGACGCTGGTGGTGTCGGGGGCGGATCGGGCGCGGTGGCTCCACGGTCTATGCACGCAAGACATCAAAGGTCTCCAGCCCATGCAGGGAGCCTATGCCTGTCATGTGGACATCAAGGGGCGCATCCTGGCGGATCTTGGGGTGCTCCACACGGGGGAGGTGCTGCTGCTGGACCTGGATCCGGGGGTGGCCCGGCCGCTGCGCCGGACGCTGAAGGGTTTTGTGGTGATGGAGCAGGTGAAGGTGGTGGATCGCTCGGAGGTGATGGGGTCGGTGGCGGTGCTTGGGGCGGCGGCGCCGGCGCTCCTGGATCGGCTCCTGGGGGGTGCGCCCTGGGGTGAGGTGCCGCTCTGGCACGCGCGGGCGGCGGAGCTTGGCGAGGTGGAGTGTCTGGTCTGGCGCGTGGCGCGCTACGGGGTGCCGGCCTACCATCTGGTGGCGCTGCGTTCGGAGCTGCCGTCGCTCTGGGAGGCGGTGCGGGGGGCCGGTGCGGCGCCTGTAGGCTGGGAGGCGGCGGAGGCGGCGCGCATCGAGGCGGGTCGTCCTCGCTTCGGGGTCGATCTGGGGCCGGAGGTGCTCTTCAACGAGGCGGAGCTGGAGGACGCGGTGAGCTTCCGCAAGGGGTGCTACCTGGGTCAGGAGATCATCGAGCGCGTGGACGCGCGGGGGAACGTGAATCGTCGGCTGCGGGCGCTCCTCCAGGCGCCGGGCGCGGCGCCGCTCTCGCCTGGCGCGGTGCTCCGCAACGCGGAGCGGCGCCTGGGCGAGATCACCAGCGCGGCCTGGGTGCCGGCGCTGGGGCGGTCGGTGGCGCTGGGCTTCGTGCATCGCGCCGACAACGCGCCGGGTGCGGTGCTCCTGGCGGAGCGCGCCGACGGCGGCACGGAGGAGGTCACGGTGGCCGCGCGCGGAGCGCTCACGCCATGACGCTCACGCTGCCTACGGGCCTCTACCGGACCACCTCGGCGCTGCCGGGCCGCGAGGCCCAGGTGCCCGCCGGGGCGCTGATCTTCTATCAGGCGCGAGGCGAGGGGGAGCCTCCGGTGGCGCTCCTGCCGGGTCACAACGTCTACAACCGTTGGCGCTTCCGGCGTCGGGGCTACGCGGTGCGGGACGCGGGTTGGCCGCGCACGCTGGAGCCGCTGCTCTGGGAGGGCTACTACCTCACCTTCGGTGAGGTGGAGGGGCTGGGCGGCCCGCTGCCCGAGGGGACGCTGGTGCAGCTCGGCTACAACCGAGCCGGAGAACCCATTATTTTTGAGTCAAAATTTATAGAAAATTCAATACAATTCAGCGAGCGCGGGCGTCGCGCCGCCGATCTCCGGGTCCTGGAGCGGCTGATCCCGGCGGGCTTTGGCGTCGTCGGGGCGCTCCTGGAGGCGCCATGAGCGAGGCGGCGGCAGCGACGGCGCCGCAGGTGGTGTGTGAGGGGCTCTCGCGGCGCTTCGGGGGGGTGCAGGCGGTGGACGGGGTGTCGTTCGCGGTGCGGGGCGGCGAGATCTTCGGGCTGCTGGGTCCGAACGGCGCGGGGAAGACGACGACGCTGCGGATGCTGGTGACGCTGCTGACGCCCGACGCGGGGCGGGCGACGATCTGCGGGCATGACGTGGCGCGGGAAGGGGAGGCGGTGCGTCGGTGCGTGGGCTACCAGACGGGGGACACGCAGCTCTACGAGCGGCTGACGCCGGTGGAGTTTCTGGAGTACTTCGGGCGGCTTCAGGGGATGGAGCGCGGGCTGGTGCGGGAGCGGATCGCGTCGCTGATGGAGGAGCTGGACTTCGGGGGGTATCGGGATCGCCTCTGCGGTGGGCTCTCGACGGGCCAGAAGCAGCGGGTGAACATCGCGCGGGCGCTCTTGCACGATCCGCCGGTCTTGATCCTGGACGAGCCGACGAGCGGGCTGGACATCGTGAGCGCGCACTTTGTGGTGAGCTTTCTGGAGCGGGTGCGTGCGGCGGGCCGGGCGGTGATCTACAGCACCCACATCATGAGCGAGGTGGAGCTGCTCTGCGACCGGATCGGGGTGATCCACCGGGGTCGGCTGCTGACGACGGGGACGCTGCCCGAGCTGCTGGCGCAGACCGGCGAGGACGGGTTGACGCGTGCGTTCTTGAAGGTGATCGGCGCAGGCGCCGGGGAGGGGGCGCGATGAGCAGCGGCGTGCGTTGGGGGGTGATCTGGGCGATCTTCGCGAAGGAGGTGCGGGAGATCCTGCGGGATCGCAAGACGCTCTTCATGCTGCTGGCGATCCCGCTGCTCTTCTATCCGGCGCTGCTGCTGCTGGTGTCGGAGGTGGGGGCGTCGCAGGTGGCGAAGCTGGAGGCCGCCGAGGTGGTGGTGGGGGTGGCGGGGGGCGAGGCGCCGGAGGGGCTGCGGGCGGCGCTGGAGGCGCCGGGCGAAGGCGAGGCGTCGGGGGCGCTCCGGCTGGAGCGGGTGTCGGACCCCCGGGAGGCGCTGGCGTCGGAGGCGGCGACGGTGGTGTTGGAGGTGCCGGGGGACGCGTCGGCGTGGAGCGGCGAGGGGACGGCGCAGGTGCGGGTGTGGGTGAACTCGGTGGAGCCGCTGAGCCAGGAAGGCGAGGAGCGGGTGCGGGCGGGGCTGCGTCGCTACGAGGCGGAGCTGCTGCGGGGTCGGCTGGCGTCGCACGCGCTGCCCGAGACGTTCCATGATCCGCTGGAGATCGTGGGGGAGGACATCGCGCCGCCCGAGCGGCAGGCGGGGCGGCTCCTGGCGCTGGTGCTGCCGATGCTGCTGCTGGTCTTCATGGTGTCGGGGGCGTTCTATCCGGCGGTGGATCTGACGGCGGGCGAGCGGGAGCGCAAGACGCTCCAGACGCTCTTGACGGCGCCGGTGCGACCGCTGGAGGTGGTGCTTGGGAAGTACCTGACGGTCCTGGCGATGACGTTGAGCAGCGGCGCGGTGAACGCGGTGAGCCTGGGGCTGGTGGGGGGGCACGCGATGAGCCTGGGCGGGGGCGACGCGCTGGGCGGGCTGGGCTCGGTGTCGGCGCTGGACATCGCGGGGCTCCTGGGGGTGGTGGTGCTGATGGGGTTCTTCCTGGCGGCGCTGATGATGACGGTGGCGTCGCTGGCGGACACCCCCAAGGGGGCCCAGTCCTACATGACCGGGGTCTACATGCTGACGCTGGTGCCTGCGGGGGTGGCGCAGGTGCCGGGGATCGAGCTGACGTCCTCGACGGCGTTCCTGCCGGTGCTGAACCTGACGCTCTTGATCAAGGAGCTGCTGCTGGTGGGGGTGGTGGGGGAGCACCTCTTTCTGGTGACGGTGGCGACGGGGATCTGGACGCTGCTCCTCCTGCTGCTGGCGTCGCGGATCTTCGCGCGCTCGGCGCTCTCGGTGACGCTTGGGGACGTGGGCGGCCTGCTGGCGCGGGCTCCCGATCCCAGGACAGGCCGTCCTCGCCCGGTGCCATCTCCAGACGAGGCGCTGGCCTTTGTCGCGCTCCTCTTTCTGGGGCTCTACTACGCGGGGAGCCTGGCGCAGCGCTGGGATCTGCTGGGGGGGCTGGCGCTGACGCTGGGGGGTATGCTGGCGTTGACGCTGGGGGCGATCCGCCTGCTGCGTCTGGACGTGCGGGCCACGCTGCACCTGGGCTGGGCGCCTGGGCGGGTGTGGGCGGGCGCGGCGCTGCTTGGGGTGTCGTCGATGGTGTGGGTGCAGGGCTTGACGCAGCTCTTCCACGCGACCTTCCTCCCGATCCCCGAGTCCTTCGTCAAGCTCATGGAGTCCTCCTTCTCGATGCCCGAGAGCGTCGGCGGGCGCTTGCTGACGGTGGCGGTGATGGCGCTCCTGCCGGCGGTGTGCGAGGAGGCGGTCTTCCGGGGCTGGCTCCTCTCCAGCCTGCGGGGGCGGCTCCCGGGGTGGGCGGCGGTGGCGGTGAGCGCGGCGATCTTTGGCGCGTTTCATCTGTCATTGTATAGGTTTTTAGGCACATTTTCACTTGGATTGATCATGGGCGCGATGGTCTGGCGGCGCCGAGCCCTGGGCCCCTCCGCGCTCTTTCACTTCCTCAACAACGCCCTGGCCCTGCACTTCGCGGAGGTGCTGGGCTGGCTGGGCGCCGGGGAGGAGATCCCGACGTGGCTGGTGGCCGCCTCGGTGGTCCTCAGCGCCGCCGGGTTCGGGTTGGTCTTCTGGGGGAAGGCGGAGGGTGATGATGACGCGGCGGCTTGAGGTGGTCTGGGCGGCGCTGATGCTCCTGGGGGCGTGCCGCAGCACGCCCCCCGCCGAGCCCCAGGTGCGGGAGGTCGCGACCGATCCGCCCCTGCGGATCGACTTCGGGCGCCGCGGCGAGGCCGCGGCGAAGGAGGTGCCGCCGCCTGGCGCGGCGGGAGTGCCCCCGGAGGCGTTCTGCTCGCTCTACGGTCGCGTCATCTGCCGCAAGCTCTTCGCCTGCGTCGAGCCCGAGGCGCTGGCGGTGGACGCAGGCAGCGTGGGCTTTGGCGACGAGCCGACCTGCGCGGCGAAGCTGGAGGCGGGGTGCCGGGGGTTCCTGCTCTCGGGGGTGGAGGCGTCGGTGGCGGAGGGGCGGGTGGGGTGGGACGCCGCAGGCTTTGGCCGCTGCTTCTCGGGCTGGATCGCCCAGGGGTGCGCGCCGCCCCTGGGGGATCTCCCCGACGAGGTCGTCTGTCGGGGCTCCAGCGTCGGCCGCGTCGCCACTGGCGGGCGCTGCACCACGGCGTTCGACTGCGCCGACGTCGAGGGACGCCAGGTCGTCTGCGCCTTCTCCCAGGTCGGTGAGGGCGTCTGCGAGGTCTACAAAGAGGTGGGCGAGCCCTGCGCCGTCGAGCGGGGCGAGTGCCGGCCCGGCCTGGTCTGCCGCGGCGCGCGCTGCCAGGACCCCGGCCAGACAGGCGAGGTGTGCGGCTTCGACGAGGACTGCGCGGAGGGGCTGCGCTGCGTCGAGGCGGCCTGCCAGCCCCCATCCGCTCCCGCGCGCCTTGGCAGGTGACAGCGGGCGGGGGCTGGGCTAGATTGTTGGCGCGGCGTGTGTTCGTCTACCCCCCCCTCCCAGGGAGCCCCGTGACCCCCACCAGCGCCATGCCCAGACCTGGAGATGTCGTCAGCGGTCAATACACGCTGCGTCGCGAGATCGGGCGTGGCTCCATGGGCGTGGTCTTTGAGGCGCACCAGGACGGGCTGGAGCGCCGCGTCGCCATCAAGATGCTCCTCCCCGACGCGCTGCGCTACAGCAACGTCGTGGACCGCTTCAAGCGCGAGGCCCGCCTCGCCAGCTCCATGTCCCACCCGGGGCTCGTCACCATCCACGCCTTCGGGGTGGAGCCGCTGCCCTACATCGTCATGGAGTACCTGGAAGGCGAGGATCTGCGCGATCACCTGGGGCGCCGCGGGCTCCTGCCGCTGGGCGAGGCGCTGGCGATCCTGGCGCCGGCGCTGGCTGCGGTGGGCTCGGCGCACCGCCGCGGGGTCATCCACCGGGATCTGAAGCCCGAGAACATTTTTCTCGCGGAGGTGAACGGCGCACGCGTCGTCAAGGTCCTCGACTTCGGCATCGCCCGCGCCGTCACCGCCAACTGGGGCACCATGTCCGAGCGCCTGACCGGCACCGGGATGGCCTGCGGTACGCCGCACTATATGGCTCCGGAGCAGCTCCGGGGCGCCGATGACCTGGGCCCCCCGGCGGATGTCTACAGCCTGGGGTGCCTCCTCTTCGAGCTGCTCAACGGCCAGCCCCCCTTTGACGGCAAGTCCCCTGTGGACATCGCCCTCAAGCACGTCGATAAGGCGCCGCCGCCGCTGCTGCCCGAGTACGCCGGGACCCACATCGAGTACGTCGTCTACCGCGCCCTCGCCAAGAATGCCACCGCCCGCTTCAGCGACGCCAACGCCATGCTGGAGGAGCTGCGCCGCGGCATCGAGGCGCCGCCTGCCGCCGAAGCGCGCGAAGGGGAGCTCTTTGACTGGTCCCGGGTCACCGTCCGGGTCGCAGACGGCCAGGCGCCGCCGCCGGTCGGCGCGCGGGTGGAGCTGCCCACCGACCAGGACCTCAAGGCGTCTACAGCGCCCCCCGGCGTCTTCCAGACCGAGCCCGACACCGACCCCAGCAGCGCCAGCGCCATGATGCCGCTGCCCGCAGGCTCCAGCGCAGATGAAGAGGCCGCGCCGACCCAGCTCTGGACCCCGCCTTCCAGTGACCACACCATCCCCCTCCCGCGCCTGGCGGCCCTCCCCGAAGGCGAGACGCTGGAGGAGTTCAAGCGCCGCGCAGGCTCCTGGGCGCCCAACACCCGCCCCCACGTCGAGCTGAGCGTCCCCTCCTCCACCCCGCCAGCACCCCTCGCCGCGACCGCCGCCCCCCAGCGCGCGCCCCGCCCCAAGCCGCAGCCCCCCGCCCAGCCCGCACCCGCGCCTGCGCAGGCGCCTGCGCCGCAGCCCGCCGCTGAGGTCGGGCGATGGCTCTGGATCGGGCTGGGGCTCCTGGCCCTTGTCCTGGTGATCACCATCGGGGTGCTGATCACCCTCCTCCTCTTGAGGGTGCTATGAGCCCCGACGGACACCGCCTCCAGATCGGCTCCCTCCTCAACGCGCGCTACGCCGTCCTGGGCTACCTGGGCGGCGGCGGCTTCGGCCAGGTCTACCGGGGCCAGGATGTGATCATCGGCCGGGAGGTCGCGATCAAGGTCCTCACCCTGCCCGCGGCGGGCCTCGACGCCGAGGCCCGCGAGGGCCTCCTGGCCCGCTTCCGCCGCGAGGCCCAGGTCTCCGCCCAGCTCCACCACCCCAACGTCATCACCATCCACGACATCGGGATCACCGAGGACGACCAGGGCGACCCCTTCCTCGTCATGCAGCTCCTCCAGGGCCACGACCTCTACACCGAGCTGACCCAGCGCGGCCCCATGACCCCGGCCCGCGCCCAACGCCTCTTCCTGGGCTGCCTGGACGCCCTCGGCGCGGCCCACGCCCAGGGCATCGTCCACAAAGACCTCAAGCCCGAGAACCTCTTCATCCACCAGCCCGGCACCCCCCGCGAGGCGCTGATCATCTTCGACTTCGGCATCTCGCACATCCTCCAGGACGCGCGCCTCACCGTCACCGGGCAGATGATCGGCACCCCGGGCTACATGGCCCCCGAGTACATCCTCCGCCAGGAGGTCCGCCCCGCCCTCGACGTCTACCAGATGGGCCTCATCTTCGCGGAGGCCATCACCGGCCGCGCGATGGTCTACGACGAAGACCCCCTCGTCTGCTTCACCGCCCACCAGCGCGGCGACCTCTGGCTCCCCCAGCGCCTCGCGGACTCGCCGCTGGGCGCGGCGCTGGCCCGCGCCCTCGCCCCCAGCCCCGCCCACCGCTTCGCAGACGCCAGCGCCTTCCACGACGCCCTCCTCGCCCTCCCCCTGGAGGGGGTCCGGGCCGACGGCCCGCTGGTGCCCCTCCGCTCCGTCGTCGCCCAGCACGCCCTGCCCTTCCTCAGCGACTTCCCCGACGCGCCGACCCAGCCCCCCGCCGACGCGCGCGCCACCGTCCAGGCCACCCCCCAGGCCCTCGGGATCAGCCCGGCAGGCGGCGCGGCCACCGCCCCTGCCCCGGCCCACTACCGCCCCGCGGGCGACGGCTCCTTGATCGTCCCCGGCCCCGACCCCGAGCCCGCCCAGACGCGGCCCCACGACGTCGCCCCGGTGGACCTCGCCCCGCTCGTCTCCCTCCCCCCCGGCGGCCTCACCATCCCCCCAAGCCAACCCCCCGCCACCTCCCACGTCGCCTTCCGCGCCCAGGTGGACGCCGAGCAGGCCACGACGCGACGCTGGGGCTTCCTCCTCATCACAGGCATCCTGGGCCTCCTCGGGCTGATCCTCTGCCCGCTGGCGTCCGTGACCTATATGGGGCTCTCCTGGCTCCAGGGAGACGGCAGCGAAGCTGCGACGTCCGCCCAGGAGAATACAGAAAAACAAGCCCCACCCCCTTCACAAGCCGCACCCGGGGCACCACAAGAAAATGAACCTGAGCCCGTAAGAACACGCGCGCGTCGCGCGCGACGGGCCGACCGCTAGACGCCCTGGAGAGGTCCATGCTCGAAGCTGACGACTCCACCTCCGCCCCCCCTGGCCTCAGCGAGCGCCTGGTCTGCCCCAGCTGCGGCCGACAGGGCAGCCGCCTGGGCGAGGCCTGCGAGGAGCACCTGCGCTTCCTCGTCCCCGCCGACGCCGCTGCCGCCGCCCCGGCCAACAGCCTCCTCGGGGAGATGCTGGCCGAGCGCTACATCGTCCTCGGCGTCCTGGGGAGCGGCGCCGTCGGCACCGTCTACTGGGGGGTGCAGCACCCCGTCGGCCGCCGCGTCGCCGTCAAGGTCCTCCACGCGGGCGTCACCGCCAGCGCCGAAGACAAGGAGCGCTTCGAGCGCGAGGCCCGCGCCATCGCCTCCCTCAACCACCCCCACGTCGTCACCTGCTACGACTCCGGCTTCACCGCCGCAGGCCTCGCCTATATGGCCCTGGAGTTCCTCCAGGGCTCCTCCCTGGAGCGGGTCCTCCAGAGCGGCCTCCTGGAGCCCGACCAGGTCGCCTACATCGCCCGACAGATCCTGGAGGGCGTCGCGGCCCTCCACGACGCGGGCCTCATCCACCGCGACCTCAAGCCCGCCAACCTCATGCTCTGCCAGGTCGGGCGCAACGCGGCCTTCCTCAAGGTCATCGACTTCGGCCTGGTCAAAGGGCGCGGCGCCGAGGGGCAGGAGCAGCTCACCCAGGCCGGCCACATCCTCGGCACCCCCGTCTACATGGCCCCCGAGCAGGCCCTCGGGCGCCGCGAGGTCACCGCCGCCACCGACGTCTACGCCCTCGGCTGCATCCTCTATGAGCTGGTCATGGGCGCCGCGCCGTTTGACGGGCGCAACGTCATGGACATCCTCCTCAGCCACGTCCAGCGCCCCGTCCCGCCGATGGAGGGCGCACGCGCCGAAGGCTTCGATCCCGCCTTCCTCGACCTCATCCGGCGCTGCCTCGCCAAGGAGCCCCAGGACCGCTTCCCCAACGCCGTCGAGGCCCTCCAGGCCTTCCGCCGCCTCGATCTCCGCGAAGGCGACCCCGACTCCGCAGGGCGGCTCCGCTCCCTCCTCCTCACCCAGGCCGCCGACGCGGCGGCCTCGACGCCGCCCTCCACCCGGCTCCTCAAGGCCCCTCACGGCAGCCTCCGCGTCGAGGTCGATGAGTCCTTCCTGCTCCAGCGGCGCTCCCGTCTCCTGCCCGTCCAGGGGCTCGCCCCGGCGCCTGGCGGCGGGCTCGCCGCCCAGTGGGCGGCGCTCCTCTGGACCACGGCGCAGACGGTGGCCCGCCTCATGTGGACCACGCTGGCCTCGCTGCCGATCTGGGGCTGGCTCGCCAGCACGGGGCGCGCCGAGGGCGTCGCCGCGGTGATCTGGCTCGATCCCCGCGCGCCGGCCCTGGCGAGGGCGCTCCGCGGCCCGCTGGAGACCTGGGGAGACGTGACCGCCATCCCCCTGGGGCTCTGGATCGGGGTGCTGGTCCGCTTCGGGCGGGCGCTGCGCTGGGCGGGGCGGGCGCTTGGGAGCGCCTGGCGAGGCGCGCGGGAGCACACCCGCGCCCTGATCGCCAAGGCGCGCCAGGCGGATCGAGGCCGGGTCGAGCGCTTCGTCGAGCGTCACGCGTGGCTGAGCGTCCCGCTGGGGCTCCTCGGGGTGGCGCTGGACGCGACGCGCGCTGCGGCGCGCCGCGGGTGGCGCCGGG
The DNA here is from genome assembly GCA_963169075.1 of Myxococcota bacterium. Taxonomy (GTDB): domain Bacteria; phylum Myxococcota_A; class Bradymonadia; order Bradymonadales; genus CAUJGC01. Next base: position 55 of record CAUJGC010000070.1, on the reverse strand, counting down.
CCAACGCGGCGCGCCGCGGGGTCTGGACCGTCCATGAGGCGCTGGGGCGGCGCCT
>CAUJGC010000069.1 GCA_963169075.1 Myxococcota bacterium | reverse complement strand
CCTGAGCCGACCCCCTATGCCTTCCCCCCCACCCTCCCACCTCGCCGCGCTCCTCCGCGCGCGGAGACGCGCCGCGCAGAACGCCTTCACGCGGGGCGGCGCGCGCACCACGCTCCTTTTGGGCGGCCTCGCCTTGACCGTCCTGGGCCTGGCAGGCGGGGCGGGCGCCCTGGCCGCCCCGGCGCTGGCCCGCGCCGCCGCCGCGCCGCCCACCCCCGGCTTTGAGCCCCCAAGCCCCGGCGGCCCCTACACCGAGCTGGGCTTCTGGCTCGGCGCCCTTGCCATCTTCGCCTTCAGCTTCCGCATCATGGAGGCCCTCTACCGCAAGCAGGACGTCCGCCTCCTGGCGATGTGGCCCGTCCAGCTCGGCGCCCTCTTCGCCTACCGCCTCCTCGCCGCCGCAGGCGAGGTCGCCGCAGGCGCCCTGGCCATCTTCGCCTTCATGGGCGCGGTCTTCGCGCGGACGGGGGACAGCCGGGCGCTCCTCGGGGCGGGGATCGCCGCCGGGGGGCTCCTGGCCTGCCTGACGCTGGGCTTCGCGGTGCAGCTCGGGGCGGGGCGCTACGCCCTGGGCGGGCGCGGCGCCGCCGCGCAGGTCGGACAGATCGACGTCGGCGGCTTCGCCGCAGCCTTCTACTACGCGCCTGCCGTCGCGCTGGTCGCCTCGCTCTCGGCGCTCCTGCTGCTGGATCTCGCCGTCGCCAACGAGCTGCTCCAGCGCGGCCCCACCCGCCTCTTCTGGACGGCGGTGGGGCTGGTGGTCGCGGCCTGCGTCGTCGCGGTGGGCGTGGCCCGTCAGATGTTCCTCCGCCACTACCCCTGGCTCCTGGCGCGCTTCTACGAGTCCGACCTCATCCAGATCACCTCCGGCTACGACTTCCAGCGCTCGGACAAGGCCGAGGGGCGCCCCCTCTGGGAGCGCGCCCTCCCGGCGGGCGCGCTCCCGCTCTACCGGCGCGACGTGCTCCAGTACAAGCGCCGCCACCCCATGCTGCGCCTCCTGACGGTGGCGGGCTGGATCGGGGTCGGCGTCGCGGCGGCGACGCAGGCGGCGGCGCTGCCGCTCCTGGCGGCGGCGCCGACGGTCCTCCTCTGCGCGGTGGTGGCCCCCTGGGCGCGGATGGCGAGCCCCGAGCTGGACGCGGGCGTCTCCGCCACCCTCCCCATCCGCCCCGAGGACGCCCGAGCGGCCCGCCAGCGGGCGGGCCTGCGGGAGTCGCTGGGGATCGCGACGCCGGCGGCGCTGCTCCTGGCGGCGCTGGGGGCGGCGCTGGGGGATTGGACCGCGCCGCTCTGGGCGCTGGGCGGCTTGATCGTCGCGCTGGGCGCGGCGCACCTGCTCGCCTCTCTCACGACCCCGTCGCGGCGCGCGCTGGTGCACGCCCTCGGGGTGCTGGTCTCGGCGGCGGCGATCATCGCCGGCCAGCTCTTCACCCAGGAGATCTTCTCATGAGCGACGCGATCCTCCGCGTGGAGGGCCTGGTCAAGCGCTACCGCACCATCACCGCCGTGGACCACCTCCAGCTGGAGGTCCGCCCGGGCGAGCTGGTGGGCTTCATCGGGCCCAACGGCGCGGGCAAGACCACGACGATGCGCTGCATCGCCGGGCAGCTGGTCCCGGACGGCGGCGAGGTCTGGGTCGGGGGGGTGGCGGTGACGCAGGACCCGGTGGGCGTGAAGGGTAAGATCGGCTATGTACCCCAGGAGCTTGAGCTTTACGCCTACTTGACCGGCGAGGAGTTCCTGCGCTTCGTGGGGGACCTGCGGGGGGTGCCGCGCGAGGCGCAGGAGGAGCGCATGAAGCACCTCCTCGACCTCTGCGAGCTGAGCCACGCCCGCGACCGCCTGGTCCGCGAGTACTCCGGCGGCATGGCCCGCAAGCTCGCCATCTGCGCGGCGCTCCTGGCGGAGCCGCCCCTCCTCCTCCTCGACGAGTCCTTCGTCGGCCTCGACCCCGAGTCCACCCACGCCATCCAGGGGCTCCTCCGGGACTACTGCGCCCGAGGCCACGCCATCCTCCTCTCCAGCCACATCCTCGACATGCTGGAGCGCCTCTGCACCCGCGTCGTCCTCGTCGCCGCCGGCAAGGTCCAACGCGACCTCCAGCGCGACGCCCTGGAGGCCCTCTTCCAGAGCGGCGAGCACCCGACCCTCACCGACCTCTACCTGAAGACGACGGCGCCGTTCCGGCGGACCCCCTCGGCCCCGTAAGCTCCTGCATCGCTTCGCTCACAGGAGCAACGGGCCCGGCCCCCCCCGTGACGGGGGGGCACCGACATGATCCTCGCTCCCTCCGGTCGCTCGCCTCGCTGCGCTCGCTCGCCACCCGTCCCCCAGCGACCCCACCGCCCCCAGCGACCCGTCGGTGTCCCCCCGTCACGGGGGGGACCGGGGCCGTTCGCCCAGGCTTTGCCTGGGCGTTACGGCCCCGGGGGGGTCAGTTCGTATCGCAGATCCCGAAGATCGGCACGCAGGTCTGGCCCGAGAAGCAGGTGTTCTCGAATAAGTCAAAGACGCAGGAGCAGCCGAAGAGGGAGGAGCACTGCTCCTCGACGCGGCACTCGCTCTCGTCATCGCAGCTCCCGTCGGCCTGATAGCAGGTCTGGCGACCGGAGTCGCAGAGGCGAGCGTAGCAGACGCCGCTCCTGCAACGCTGACCGGAGCCGCAGTCATCGCTGGTCGAGCAGGAGCCCAGGCCCGCGCCGCAGCTCGCGTGGCTGGAGCAGACCTCGGAGGGCGGCTCGCACCACTTCGAGTACGGGTGGCAGACGCGGCCGCCGGAGCAGTCCGCGTCGGTGGTGCACTGGCCGCAGAAGTTGACGCCGCCGCTGCTCACACAGCGACCGCCGCGTCCGGAGCAGTCGCTGTTGGTGACGCACTCGCGGCAGACGCCTGCGCTGGTGTCGCAGACCTGGCCCGAGAAGCAGTCGCCGTTGCCTGCGCACTCGACGCAGCGGTTGGTGGAGGTGTTGCAGACCAGGCCATCGTCGCACTGGGCGTCGCTGACGCACTGGACGCAGGTGTTCGTGCTGGTCTTGCAGGCGGGAGTAGAAGTGCCTTCGCACTGGGCGTTGCTGAGGCACTGGACGCAGGTGTTGTTCTGGGCGTTGCAGACGCGCCCGCCGCCGCAGTCGTTGTTGGTGACGCACGCCACGCAGCGGTCATTGGCCCGGTCACAGACCTCGCCGGAGCCGCAGTCCTGGTTGTTCACGCAGCGGCGGCACTCGAAGAGGGTCGGATCGCAGTTGGGGCGCGCCGGGCTCCCGGAGCAGTGGGGGTCGATGAGGCACGCCACACACGTGTTGCTGCTGGTGTTGCAGCGCTGGCTCGCGCCGCAGTTCTCGTCCCCGAGGCACCCGACGCAGGTGTTGGAGCCCACGTCGCAGACGCCGCCGCCGCAGTGGTTGTTGTTGGTGCACTCGACGCAGGCGCTCCGGTCGGGGAGGCAGGCGCCGCCGCCGCAGTCGGCGTCGCTGAGGCAGGCGACGCACTGGTGGGCCGCGCGGTCGCAGCGCCCGCCGGGGCAGTGGGTGTCGTTGACGCAGTCGAAGCACTCGCCCAGCGCGGTGTCGCAGCGCAGGGCGCCGCACGCGCTGTCGTCCACGCACCCGATGCAGCGCCCCTGGAGCGTGTCGCAGGACTCGCCCGCCTCGCAGTCGCCGCT
>CAUJGC010000068.1 GCA_963169075.1 Myxococcota bacterium | reverse complement strand
GGCGGTGGCGGGGGGCGGGGGGGGGGGCGGCCCGCCGGGGGGGGGGGGGGGGCGGGGCGGGGGGGGGCGGGGGGGGGCGGGGGGGGGGGGCCCGGGGCGGGGGGGGGGGGCTTGGGCTGCGGGGCGGGCGCTGCCGTCGGCGCAGCCTGAGCAGGAGGCTGCACGGCGGGCGCAGGTGTGGCCGGTGCTGGTGCGGCGGGCGCAGGTGTGGCCGGTTGTGGTGCGGCGACGGTCGGTGCAGGCGCAGCGACGGCGGGGGCTTGTGTAGGAGCTGGCGTGGGGGAGATGGCGGGGAGCGCCGGGGCCGTCTCCAGGATCCCGGCGCGCGGGGGGGACGCGGCAGCCGCCTTGAGGGGGAGGCTGGCAACGACAGCGGCGACGGCGGCAGCCGGTGAGGCGAGGGTGGCGCCGATGACGGGCGGCGGGGCGTCGTCGTAGGTGGGGAGCTGGCGCGGGGGGAGGCCGCCCGGCGCGCTGATGGTGGGGCCGACGGTGGGACGGGGCGGGAGGGAGGCCGGTGGGAGGGAGGCCGGGGGGAGGGAGGAGGCGCTCTCGACGCTGCTGGGGGCGACGGCGACGAGGTTGTTGGCGCTGGCGTCTCGGGAGATGGCGCCGAGGACCATGGTGGGTGCGTTGCCGTCGTCGGGCTCGGCGGCGGCCGGGGGCGCCGGTTGGGGCGCGGGCTGGGGCCTGGCGGGGTCGAGGGGGCGGAGCCGGAAGACGCAGCGGGAGGCCTCGTCGCTGGCGAGGACGGTGCGGTCCGGGAGGACGGTGCAGGCGACGATGCGCGTCTGGGGAGGGCGCCCCGCGCGGGTGAGGCCGTCACGCAAGGCGAGGAGCCAGCTCTCGGCCTCGACCCGGAGGGTGTGTTGTTGAGGTGAGGCGAGGGTGGCCGGGATGAAGACCTCGAAGTGCATCCGCGCTCCTGGGTGGGCTGGAGGTGTGTGGGTCAGTGCTTGCTGCAGCTGCCGCCGCTGCATCCGCCGGAGGAGCAGCCCGCGCCTGCGTCGGGCGGGAGCCAGCCTTCGACGGGGTATCCGGCCTCGACGGCCTGGTCCGGGGTCCAGCAGGTCTGGAGGCCGGGCTCCCCCAGGGGGGCGTCGCAGTCCAGGCAGCGCACGACGAGCTTGTCGTCTTCATCGAGGTCGGTGTAGACGAGGACCTCGGCGCGGCAGGCCGGGCAGGCGGCGTGGGGGAGGGCGGCGTGGTCAGGCAGGGAGAGGTCGAGCATGGCGGCTCCTGGGCGAGCGGGTCGCGCGCTTCTTGAGGAAGGTAGCATGGCGCGTGTCGGTTGAGAAGGCTTGAGGCGCGCGCAGCGGGCGCCAGGCGGCAGGAGGCGGGGTGGAGGCAGGAGGCGGGCGGAGGTGGCTATGGGCGGTGTGGAGCGCGTGCGGGCTGCTCGCTGCGGCGGGGTGCTGGTGCGCGGGGGAGGAGGCGTCGGAGGCTCCCGACAGCGGCGGCGGCGGTGCGCCTGGGGTGGTTGAGCCGCTGCGCGAGGTCACCTTGAGCGGCCCGCTGGCGACCCACTACGCCAGCGCCGAGGCGTTGAGCCCGCTGGACGGCCGGGTGGCGGCGGCGATGGATCGGCTCTCGTCGCGCTCGCTGCGCTACGATCCGTGTCTGGCGAGGGCGGCGGAGGCGTATGGGCGCTATGTGAAGCCGCGGGGCGCGGGTGGCGAGGCGCGGCTGCCCCGCGAGCTTCAGGAGATCGTGCTGCACAGCATGGGGTGCACCGACGGGTGGGTGTCCACCCACCTCTTCTTCACGTCGTCCAGCGGCGAGGAGGAGTTCTTCCAGCATCTGGAGCGGAGCTTCTCGGGGATCGACACGGCCTCGACGACCCATGTGGGCGCGGCGCGGGTGCCGGCTGCTGCGCCGTACCGCTATGTCTACGTGCTCTTCCTGGCGGAGCGCCACGTCGAGCTGGCCCCGATCCCCCGCGCCGCCGCCCTCCACCTCCCCATCCCCATCCGCGGGAGGCTCGCCCCTGGCCTCTCCTCGCCGGATGTCCTGATCCTGGAGCCGGGCGGCGAGGTGGAGCCGGTGGACGTGGTGGAGGAGGCCGACGGGGCCTTTGAGGCGACGCTGCGCTTCGAGTCGCCCGGCGAGCAGTGGGTCGAGATCCTGGCGACCAGCGAGCTGGGCCCCCGGGTGCTGGCCCTCTTCCCGATCTATGTCGGCCAGGAGCCGCCGCGCCGCTTCACCCTGGAGCCCGCGCCGGACGAGTCCTCCGTGCAGACGCCCGAGGACGCGGAGCGGCTCATGTTCCGCCTGCTGAACCAGGACCGGGCGCGCTTCGGGCTCCCGGCGCTGCGGTGGAACGACGCCATCGCGGCCATCGCGCGGCGCCACAGCCGCGAGATGCTGGACAACAACTACTTTGCGCACGTCTCGCCCTGGCAGGGCGACCTGGCGCAGCGCTTCGAGAAGGGCAGCTTCCCCGCCCGGACCCTCGGAGAGAACATCAGCCGCAACGGCTCCGTCTACGACGCCGAGGCCGGCTTGATGCTCTCGCTGGGGCACCGCGAGAACATCCTCAGCCCCGGCTTCACCGACGTCGGCGTCGGCGTGGCGATGGGGGTGGACGCCTACGGGAACCGGGTGATGGTCTTCACCCAGAACTTCGCCACGCCGCAGCGCCAGCTCAGCGGCGCGCAGGCCCGCGACGAGATCCTGGCGCAGCTCCAGGAGGGGCGCCAGCGGCGCCGCATGGCGCCGCTGCGGCTGGACAACGATCTCCAGGGCGTGGCGGCCCGCTTCGCCCGCTTCGGGGACAGCCAGGACGGCGGCTACCCCGCCGCCGAGCTGACCCAGCGCATCAAGCAGGCGCTGCTGGACCAGGGCTACGCCTACCGGGCCTTCTATGTGCAGACGCACACCGTCCTGGACCCCGCCGATGTCGGCCTGCCCTCCGCGCTCACCGAGGCGGGCGTCTCCCGCGTCGGGGTGGGCCTCTTCCCTGATCGGGGGCGCTCGGGGGCGGTGCGCTGGAAGACGCTGATCATCCTGGCCGAGCTCTGAGCTGTCACCCGAAGTTCATTTGACAGGTGAGCCGTCGCTCACTAGGTTCGCCTCGCGGCGGCTGGCCGCGGGCGTGAGCTTGAGGAGGCGGCGATGAAGGGTTGGCGTTCGGGGGCGGTGGTGGCCTGGTGTGCGGTGGCGGCGCTGTGCTGGGGGGCGGGCTGCGCAGCGCCCGCGACCCCCGAAGATCCGGCGGGCGCCAACAACAGCGCCTCCAACAACAGCGCGCCCAACAACAACCCCGCCAACAACAACCCCGCCAACAACAACCCCGCCAACAACAACCCCGCCAACAACAACCCCGCCAACAGCAGCGCCGGGTGCGAGGACGCCGACCGGGACGGCGCGCCGCAGGAGGCCGACGGCTGCGAGGCGGACGCCTTCGACTGCGACGACAGCGACCCCGACCGGCGCCCCGGCGGCGCCGAGGCGTGCGACGGGGCAGACAACGACTGCGACGGCGCCGCCGATGAGGCGCTGGCAGCGCCGCCCTGCCGCCTCACCGTCGGGGTCTGCGCAGGCGCCTGGTCCAGCTGCGGCGGCGCCGCGGGCTGGGCCGAGTGCGGCGCCGCCGAATACGGCACCTCCTGGGCCGAGGTGGAGGACGGCGCGGCGGACAGCGCCCGCTGCGATGGTCTGGACAACGACTGCGACGGTCTCACCGACGAGGGGTGCCCGTGCGAGGAGGGTGAGGCGACGCTCTGCGGCTCGGATGTCGGGGAGTGCGCCCGGGGGCTTCAGATGTGCGAGCGCGGCCAGTGGGGGCCGTGCGTGGACCCCACCGAGCCCCGCGCCGAGGCGTGCGACGGCCTGGACAACGACTGCGACGGGACGATGGACGAGGGGCTGGTGGCGCCCTCCTGCGTCAACCAGGTCGGGGTCTGCGCCGGGGCGCGGCAGACCTGCGGCGGCGCGGCGGGGTGGCTGACCTGCGGCGCCGCCGAGTTCGGCGCCTCCTGGCGCGCCGAGGAGTCGGCGGCGGACGGCGACTGCGACGGCGTGGACAACGACTGCGACGGCATGGTGGACGAGGGCTGCTCCTGCGCCGAAGGCGCCGAGCAGCCCTGCGGCGTCGAGATCGGCGTCTGCCGCCGCGGCGTTCAGACCTGCGAGGGCGGCGTCTGGGGCGCCTGCCGCGGCCAGATCACCGCCTCCCCCGAGGCGTGCGACGGCCTGGACAACGACTGCGACGGTCAGATGGACGAGTCGCTCACCGCTCCGGCCTGCGGGCTCCAGCAGGGGGTGTGCAGCGGCGCGCGCCAGCGCTGCGGCGGCGCGGCGGGGTGGCTGGAGTGCGACGGGGTCGCCTCCTACGGCGAGCGCTACCGCGCGGTCGAGTCCCCCGAGGCCGACGCCGGGGTCTGCGACGGCCGGGACAACGACTGCGACGGCCAGGCCGACGAGGGGTGCCAGTGCCAGGACGGCGCCACCCAGGTCTGCGGGACCAACCAGGGAGCCTGCGCCCAGGGGCTCCAGACCTGCGCCCGCGGCGTCTGGGGCGCTTGTGACGGGAGCGTCGAGCCGGTGGCCGAGACCTGCGACGGCCAGGACGAGGACTGCGACGGCCAGACCGACGAGGAGGTGACGCCCCCGGCCTGCCTGCTCCAGGCCGGGGTCTGCGCCGGGGCGCGCCGCCGCTGCGACAGCGCCCAGGGGATGTTCGTGGCCTGCGGCGCTGACGAGTACGGCGCCTTCTATCAAGCGGTGGAGGCGGCCTGCGATGGCCGCGACAACGACTGCGACGGCACGGTGGACGAGGGGTGTCAGTGCCTCGACGGCGCCCTCCAGACCTGCGGCTCGGACGTGGGCGTGTGCGAGGCAGGCACCCAGACCTGCGTCGCCGGGCAGTGGGGGCCGTGCGACGGCGAGGTCCGGGGCAGCGCGGAGGCGTGCGACGGCCTGGACAACGACTGCGACGGCGCCCAGGACGAGGAGCTGACCGGCCCGGCCTGCGCGCTCCAGGCGGGGGTCTGCGCGGGCTCCCGGCAGCGCTGCGCCGGCGCCTCCGGCTGGGCGGCCTGCCAGGCTGCGGAGTACGGCGCCGCCTACCGGGCGAGCGAAGACCCCGCCCAGGATCCCTCGGTCTGCGACGGCCGCGACAACGACTGCGACGGCATGGTGGACGAGGGGTGCGCCTGCGTCAACGGCGCCACCCAGCGCTGCGGCTCGGACGTGGGCGCCTGTGAGGCGGGCCTCCAGACCTGCGCCGGGGGCCAGTGGGGCGCCTGTCAAGGCGAGGTCCTGGCAGGCGCCGAGACCTGCGACGCCGAGGACGACGACTGCGACGCCCGGGTGGACGAGGGCCTGAGCCAGGCGTGTCCGCTCCAGCTCGGGGTCTGCGCAGGCGCCGCGACCTCCTGCGTCCAGGGGGCCTTCCCCGCCTGCGGCCAGGACGCCTACGGCCCCACCTGGGAGGCCGTGGAGGCCGCCTGCGACGGCCTGGACAACGACTGTGACGGCCTCATCGACGAGGCCTGCGGCGCCCCGCCGGTCGTGATCAGCGAGCTGCTCTACGACGAGGTGGGCAACGACACCGGCAAGTCCACCTTCATCGAACTCCATGCGCCGCCCGGGACACCGCTGGGCGGCCTCAGCCTGCGCTTCATCAACGGCGCTGGCGGGGCGGCCTACGCCACCCTCACCCTCCCGGCCAGCGCCCAGGCCCCTTTCAATGGTTACTATGTGATCGTGGACGACGGCGCCTACGGCACGCTCCGGGACATCGCAGACTGGGTGGTCAACTTCGGGGGTGACAACCCCCAGAACGGCCCCGACAGCGTGGAGCTGGTCTGGAACCTGGGCACGGCGCAGGAGGCGGTGGTGGACGCCCTGGGCTACGGCACCTTCTCAAATAACCAGGTCTTCCGCGGTGAGGGCGCCGCCGCTCCCGCGACCTCGTCGGGCGAGTCGCTGACCCGGAGCGACGCCAACGCCGACACCAACGACAACAGCGCCGACTTCATCCGCTCCTCGGCCTCGTCGCTGGGCCTGCCGACGCCGGGCGGCGCCCCGCTCCCGCGCCTGCACATCAACCTGACCTGGGATCAGGACGCCAGCGATCTGGATGTTCACCTCCAGCGCGGCGGCGGCGCCTACGGGGCCTCCCCCAGCGACTGCTACTGGGGCAACCGCAACCCGGAGTGGGGCGTCGTCGGCGTCGTCCTGGACAACCCGCGCCTGGAGCGGGACAACACCAGCGGCTTCGGCCCCGAGGTGCTCGGCCTGGTCCAGCCCGCCGCCGACACCTACCTCGTGCAGGTCGAGTCCTACCGCCTCCCGACCGCCAGCGGCGGCGGCCTCGTGCCCACCACCGCCACCGTCACGATCTACCTCAACGGCGGCGGCGAGCCCGGCGTCAACCAGCTCACCTTCACCCAGACCTTCACCGCCGAGGAACGCTACTGGCAGGTGGCCGAGGTCACGGCCTCCGGCACGACCCTCACCGTCGCCCCTCGCGGCGAGGTGACGACGGTGCCGGAGGACACCTGACCCCCCCGGCCCCGTAACCTCCTGTTCGCTGCGCTCTCAGGAGGAACGGGGCCGGCCCCCCCCGTGACGGCTACCCCCCCGGCCCCGTAACCTCCTGTTCGCTTCGCTCTCAGGAGGAACGGGGCCGGCCCCCCCCGTGGCGGGGGGGCCCCGACCGCCCGCGCGGGGCGGGCGCGCCCCCGGCCGCGGCCCGGCGGTGTCCCCCCGTCA
>CAUJGC010000067.1 GCA_963169075.1 Myxococcota bacterium | reverse complement strand
GCCGCGCCGCCCCCCCCCCCCCCCGGTTGTTTCGCGGGACCCCCGGCGTGCGGTCGTGGCCCCCCCCCCAGGGGGGGGACCGGGGCCGTTCGTCCGGGCTTTGCCCGGACGTTACGGCCCCGGGGGGGTTGCCGTCACGGGGGGGACCGGGGCCGTTCGTCCGGGCTTTGCCCGGACGTTACGGCCCCGGGGGGGTCAGCGAGGTCACTGGGGGGCGACCTTGATGGCGCCGCCGCCGGCGGGGGCCGCGGGGGCGGCCTCGGGCTTGACGGCGTTGGGCTGGGCGACGAGGGTCACGGAGGCCTCGGCGGTGTAGCAGGCGCCGGGGCAGTTCTCGCCGTTGGGGTAGGTGTCGGTGAAGGTGACGGGGACGTCCGCGCCGTAGGCGTCGCCGTTGCCAGCGGTCAGCTTGATGTTGACCTTCTCGGCGCGGGCGGGGTCCTTGAGGGTGATGGAGCCGGTGGAGCAGACGACGTTGTCGGCGTCGCTCGTGGCGCCGTTGCACTTGATCGTGAAGGTCTTGTCACCGGTGGTGACGGTGCCGGAGATGTTGGTGTCGCCGCCCTGGACCTTGATCTTGAGCTCGTTGGCGCAGCCGGGGTTGGTGGGGCAGGGCTTGGTCTCGGGCTCGCTGGTGCAGGCCGCGGCGACGAGGAGGGCGGGGATCGCGATGAACGCGAGCTGGGTGCTGATACGCATGAGGAGATCCTCCATTCAGTGAAGTCAACCTGTCGGGCGGCGGCGTCGCCGCCCGAGGCGGAGGCACCATGCCCGAGGCGCGTGGATTTGTCCAGCGATGCAGCGGCGGGGTGGTGTCAAGGGGGTGGGGAGAGGAAGGCGTCGAGGAGGCGCTCGGCGGCGGTGGTGGGGGCGAGGGCTGCGCTCTGGACCTGGGCCTGGATGTGAGGGAGGAGGCGCTGGACGTGGGGGTTCTGGAGGAAGGCGTCGCGGAGTCGCTCGTCGAGGAGGCGCTGGAGCCAGCGGAGCTGCTGGTGGCGTCGCCGCTCCTCCCAGAGGTGGAGGCTCTGGAGGGTGTCGCGGTGTTGACGGAGGGTGTCCCAGACCTGGGGGATGCCGTCGCCGTGGAGGGCGGAGCAGGTGAGGACGGGGGGTGTCCAGGGGGCGTCGTGGGGGTGGAGGTAGCGGAGGGCGCTGGTGTAGGTGGCGGCGGCGCGCTGGGCCTGGGGTGCGTTGTCGCCGTCGGCCTTGTTGATGGCGATGACGTCGGCGGCCTCCATGAGGCCGCGCTTGATGCCCTGAAGCTCATCGCCGGCGTTGGGGAGCATGAGGACGAGGGCGACGTCGGTGAGGTCTGCGACGACGAGCTCGGACTGTCCGACGCCGACGGTCTCGACGAGGATGACGTCAAAGCCGGCGGCTTCGCAGAGGAGGAGGGCCTCCTGGGTGCGGGCGGCGACGCCGCCGAGGGTGCCGCCGGTGGGTGAGGGTCGGATGAAGGCGCGGGGGTCTCTGGCGAGGCGGTCCATGCGGGTCTTGTCCCCGAGGATGGAGCCGCCGGTGCGTGAGGAGGAGGGGTCGATGGCGAGGACGGCGACGCGGTGTCCGAGGCTCGTGAGGTGGGTGCCGAGGGCCTCGATGAAGGTGCTCTTGCCGACGCCGGGGACGCCGGTGATGCCGACGCGGTGTGCGCCGCCGGTGTAGGGCATGAGGGCGGTGAGGAGGGCGTGCGCGTCGGGTCGGTGCCTTGGGAGGGTGGACTCGACGAGGGTGATGGCTCGGGCGAGGGTGGGGACGTGTCCCTGGCGGACGCCCTCCGCCAGGGCGGCTGGGTCAGGTCGCATCATGGCCGAGGCGTGCGGCGAGGGTGTGGAGGAGGTCGAGGGCGGCGCGCGGGATGACGGTGCCGGGTCCGAAGACGGCGGCGGCGCCAGCGTCGAGGAGGGTCTGGACGTCCTGGGGTGGTATGACGCCGCCGACGACGATCATGATGTCCTCGCGTCCCTGGCTGGCGAGGGCGTCGCGGAGCTGGGGGACGAGGGTGAGGTGTCCCGCGGCGAGGGAGGAGACGCCGACGATGTGGACGTCGTTCTCGGCGGCTTGTCGTGCGGTCTCGTCGGGGGTCTGGAAGAGGGGGCCGATGTCGACGTCGAAGCCGAGGTCAGCGAAGGCGGTGGCGATGACCTTCTGTCCGCGGTCGTGCCCGTCCTGGCCCATCTTGGCGACGAGGATGCGGGGTCGTCGTCCTTCGCTCAGGAGGAAGCGCTCGACGGCCTGGTGGATGGCGTGGAGGTGGTCCTGTGCGTCGTCGGGCAGCTCGCTCCTGTAGACGCCGCGGACGGCGGTGGTCTCGGCGCGGTGTCGTCCGTAGACTTTTTCGAGGGCCTCGGTGACCTCGCCTACGGTGGCGCGTGCGCGGACGGCGTCGAGGGTGAGGGCGAGGAGGTTGGCCCTGGGGTCGTCGGCGGCCTGGGTGAGGGCGTGGAGGCGGGCCTGGGTGTGGGCTTCGTCGCGCTCGGCGCGGAGCCTGGCGAGGCGTTGGAGCTGAGCGGCGCGTACGGCGGAGTTATCGACCTTGAGGACGTCGACGTCCTCGGGGGTGTCGAGGGGGAAGGTGTTGACGCCGAGGATGGGCTGGAGTCCGGAGTCGATGCGCGCCTGGGTGCGGGCGGCGGCCTCTTCGATGCGGAGCTTGGGGACGCCTTGTTCGATGGCGCGGGCCATGCCGCCGAGGGCCTCGATCTCCTGGATGTGGTCCCAGGCCTTCTGGGCGAGGTCGTGGGTGAGGCGTTCGACGTAGTAGGAGCCGGCCCAGGGGTCGATGGTGCGGCAGGTGTCGGTCTCCTCCTGGAGGAAGAGCTGGGTGTTGCGGGCGATGCGTGCGGAGTCGTCGGTGGGGAGCGCGAGGGCCTCGTCGAGGGCGTTGGTGTGGAGGGACTGGGTGTGTCCCTGGGTGGCGGCCATGGCCTCGACGCAGGTGCGGATGACGTTGTTGTAGACGTCCTGGGCGGTGAGTGACCAGCCGGAGGTCTGGGCGTGGGTGCGGAGTGAGGAGGAGCGTGGGTCTTTGGGGTGGAAGGGTAGGAGGATGCGGTGCCAGAGGAGGCGTGCGGCGCGGAACTTGGCGACCTCCATGAAGAGGTTCATGCCGACGGCCCAGAAGAAGGAGAGGCGCGGCGCGAAGGCGTCGATGTCGAGGCCGACGCCGGTGCCTGTGCGGAGGTATTCGAGGCCGTCCGCGAGTGTGTAGCCCAGCTCGAGGTCGGCGGTGGCGCCAGCCTCCTGCATGTGGTAGCCGGAGATGGAGATCGAGTTGAATTTTGGCATAAGTTCAGATGTAAATCTGAATATATCTGCGATGATCCGCATGGAGGGCGCGGGCGGGTAGATGTAGGTGTTGCGGACCATGAACTCTTTGAGGATGTCGTTCTGGATGGTCCCGGTGAGCTTGTGTGTGGGGACGCCCTGCTCTTCGGCGGCGAGGATGTAGAGGGCGAGGACGGGTAGGACGGCGCCGTTCATGGTCATGGAGACGGACATCTGGTCGAGGGGGATGCCGTCGAAGAGGATGCGCATGTCCTTGATGGAGTCGATGGCGACGCCAGCCATGCCGACGTCTCCGACGACGCGGGGGTGATCGGAGTCGTAGCCGCGGTGCGTGGCGAGGTCGAAGGCGATGGAGAGGCCTTTTTGTCCGGCGGCGAGGTTGCGTCGGTAGAAGGCGTTGGAGTCTTCGGCGGTGGAGAAGCCGGCGTACTGTCGGATGGTCCAGGGCCGGTTGGTGTACATGGAGGTGTAGGGTCCGCGGACGAAGGGGGGGAGTCCGGGGAGGGCGTGGAGGTGCTGGAGGCCCTGGAGGTCGTGGGCGGTGTAGAGGGGTTGTCGGGGGATGCCCTCGGGGGTGGGGATGTCGAGGGCGTCGGGGTCGAGGCCGAGGTGTTGGAGGCGGCTCCTCCAGGCGTGGCGTGGCTGGGGAGTGCTTGCGGCGTGGAGGGGGAGGTTGGCGAAGGAGGGGACGGGGTTGTTCATGGTGCGTCGGGGGTGAGGCTGTGGAGGGTGTTGAGGAAGGCGAGGACGTCGGCGCCGAGGGCGATGTGTTGTTGGAGCCCGGCGTCGCGGAGTTCGGGCTCCAGGGCGGGGTCGGGCTTTCCGGCGAGGGCGATGAAGGCGGCGCCTGCGTCGCGTAGGTCGCGGAGGGTCTGGGGTCCGCGCTCGTGGTAGAGGTCGTCGGCGGAGCAGAGGATGGCGGCGCGGGCGCCGTGTTCGTGGAGGGCCTGCTGGAGCGCCTGGGGTCCGGGGAGGGCGTCGGCGTCGTGGGTGGGTGCGTGGAAGCCGCCGGCTTCGAGGAGGTTGGTGATGAAGGTGGTGCGGGGGTTGTGCTGGGCGAGGGAGCCGAGGGTGACGAGGAGGACGGCGGGGCGCTGTCCGAGGCGCGCGGTGAGGTCGTCGGCGCGGTCGCGGAGGGCCTCGAAGGGGGCGGCGAAGGGTGCGGGGGGGAGGGGGACGGTGAGGCGTGTGGGCGCGGCGCCGGGCGGTGGTGCGAGGGCCTGTGTGAGGGCGTCGAG
>CAUJGC010000066.1 GCA_963169075.1 Myxococcota bacterium | reverse complement strand
CTCGCTACGCTCGCCACCGACAACACGTCGCTGACGCTCCCCGCTCCCTGCGGTCGCCCGCAGCCTCAGGGCCGCGCAGACGCACCCGACCCCACCCGCACCCGTCGGTGTCCCCCCGTCACGGGGGGGACCGGCCCCGTTCCGCCGATGAAGCGAAGCGAAGTCGGCGGTTACGGGGCCGGGGGGGTTGCCCTCACGGGGGCGCGGCTCAGTAGCGCACCTTCATCCCGCCCAGCACCAGCGGCGGGCGCGCCGGGCGCGCGCCAAAGGGCAGGT
Source organism: Myxococcota bacterium (assembly GCA_963169075.1). Lineage (GTDB taxonomy): Bacteria > Myxococcota_A > Bradymonadia > Bradymonadales > CAUJGC01. The sequence goes on along the minus strand of CAUJGC010000066.1, from coordinate 7,359 downwards.
GGGAGACGAGGGGCTGGGCGTCGAGGACGTTGTCTGCCTTGACGTAGATGTCCATCCACTCCAGGGGGCGGGCGGTGGCGATCACGTCGAGGAAGTGCTGGGCGTCGGTCTGGAAGCCGGGCTCCAGCGCGCCTTGCCCGGCGCGCTCGCGCATGGGCGAGACGTAGGTCCAGGCGGCGTTCACGCTCCAGAGGGGCGCGTCCACCCCGAGCTGGGCGTTGACCTGGTGCTCGGGGACGTAGGGCAGCGCGTCGCCCACCTCGACGTCGCCAAACTGGGGGTTCTCCGAGGAGAACGCCGTCTGGAACTCCGATCGGGTCCACGTCCAGGCCAGGCGCATGGGGAGGGCGAAGCCGCCGGGGAGCGGGGCGCGCCAGGCGGCCAGCGCCTCGACGCCCCAGACGTTCACGTCGCCCGCGTTGTACTGACGATCCAGCTGCGCCTCGTCACACCCCGACGAGAAGCCGCACTCGCCGGTCAGGTTGCTGTAATCATTGAAGAAGCCGATCAGCTCGAAGTGCGTCTGACCGCCGTCCCGGAGGTAGCGCATCCCGGCCTCGTAGTTGACGCTGAACTCGGGCTCCACCTCGTCGGGCTGGCCGGGGGTGGTGGGGCTGAAGCCGCGGTGGACCCCCGCCAGGAAGCCCAGCTCCGGCGTCAGCGCCCAGAACCCGCCCAGGCCCGGCACCGGCACCACGGCGCCGCCCTCGATCTCCGCGCCGGTCAGCTCATCCGTCAGCGCGTTGTCGATGATCTCCACCCGCACCCCCGGCGTGAGGGTGAAGGTGCGCCACGTCACCTCCTCCAGCGCGTAGAGGGCGACCGCCGTCGTCTCGCCGCGGTTCTTCGTCGTCGTCAGGCGCGGCTCCCCGTCGGTCACCAGGCGCCCGCCCTCCATCAAGAACCCGTCCGCCGTGTGGTTCCGGTCGATGCGATCGTAGTGCAGCCGCGCCCCCGCCTTCAGCGTGCTCCCCCACGTCTCCCCGCGCCACCGATGCTCCACCCCGGTCTGCAACCCCTCCGACACGAACGTCCGGCCGTTGTTCGCCAACACCAGCCCCTCGCCGCTCGACGCCGAGTCCGCAGCCCCCGTGAGGACGTCGTAATAGATGCGGCTGCGCCCGGTGGTGGGGTCGGCCAGCACCGACTCGAAGGAGGTGCCGTCGCGGAAGCTGCTCAGGCGCGACCACGTCCGCGCGAAGTCGTGGCGGTAGGCCACCGTCTTGACCCGCAGGTCGCTCCCGTAGTCGAAGGTCCAGGTCAGGCGCCCCTGGGTGCGCCACCACGTCATCTCGTCCCGCTCGCTGGCGGCGTAGCGCCGATAGGGCGTCTCCGCGAAGTCCGCGTCCGTCAGCCCCAGGTACGTCTCCGCGCTCCGCTCCAGCGCGATCCCCACCCGCGCGTCCAGCCGGTGGAAGACCTGCGCCCCCGGATCGGTGTTCACCCGCCCCTGGAGCAGGAACTCCGACTTGCGGAACCCCGTATCTCCCCCCGTGTCCAGCACCTTGAACCCGTCCGAGCTGAGGTGGACCGCCTGGATCTGCACCCCCGCCACCTCGTTGCCCACCCCCGCGTGCATGTCCGCCTTCACCGTCCGGAACGAGCCCGCCGCCACGTCCACCTCCCCCTCGGCGGACCACGGCACCTCGCGGGTCGTCATGTTGATCGCCCCGCCGATGGTGTTCGGCCCATAGAGGATCGACCCCGGACCCTTGTAGACCTGCACCCCCGTCATCTGACCCATCAGCGGGAAGTAGTACGCCGCAGGCGCCGAGTAGGGCGCGGGCCCCACCAGCACCTCATCCTCCATCAGCGTCACCTTCTTGGAGCGATCCGAGTTCGCGCCCCGCAGCCCGATGTTGGGCCGCAGCCCGAAGGCGTCCTCCTGCCGCACATAGACCCCGGGCACCTGCTGCATCAGCTTCAGCGGATCGTCGTACTCGAACTTCTCCAGCTGCTCCCGATCCAGCACCTGCCCCGCGCCCCCCAGCCGCTCCAGATCCTCCGGCGTCACCAGGATCGTCTCCGTCCGACGCTCCGGCAGCTCCGCGCCCTCCGCCGCCTCCTCCGCCGGACCCTCCTCCACCGGACCCACCTCATCACCGCCGTCGCCCCCCGTCCCATCCTGCGCCCAGGAGAGGCCGCCCGTCGAGAGGAACATGATCACGATCGCAAGGGAGAGGGTGTGCTTGGACAACATGGACACGCGCCGGCTGAAGGGATGGACGAGCACCACACACAGATCGGCCACGCCGATCCAACGACGCTGGTATACCGAGGTTGAAATTGAATTTCAACTGGAGGATGTCGGCAACCCCGGCGGTGTATGGGCGGGGGAGCCAAGCAAGAAGCTGCCCACAACGTCGTTTTCTCGTCAGGAATCGACCTCGGGTGTCCACCTGACGGTGTTTTTCTCTCGGGGCTCCCATCGGGGGCGCCTCCGGCGTGGGCTCCGCGCGCGGGGGACGCCTCCCGGAGCCGCCAGCGCGGCGCGTTGAGGCACGGGAGCGCCCTGGAGCGCGGAGCTGATGGCGATCCGAAGCGGCGCAGCGCCACCGAGCGCCCACCCGGGGGCGATCTTGCGCCGGGATGCGCCGCCTCGGGTGGGCGAGAGGGGGCTTGTCTCCTCAAGAAGGCTGGCGGCAACCCCCCCGGCTGCGTCGCTCCTGTTCGCTTCGCTCTCAGGAGTGACGCAGGCGGTCCCCCCCGTGACGGCAACCCCCCCGGGGGCTTAACGTCCAACCATCCGGGATTGGACTAACGCCCCCGGTACCCCCCGTGAGGGCAACCCCCCCGGCTGCGTAAGCTCCAGGCAACGCCTGGAGCAACGCAGCCGGTCCCCCCCGTGACGGGGGGACACCGACGGGTCGCTGGGGGGCGAGCGAGCAAAACGAGCGAGGGGGGGGGCGAGCGCAGCGAGCACATGGCGAGCGAGCAAAGCGAGGGAGGTCGGTGTCCCCCCGTCACGGGGGGGACCGGGGCCGTTCGTCTGGCCGAGCAGGCCAGACGTTACGGCCCCGGGGGGGTCAGCCGCCGCGGCGGCCCCTCCGGCGCCGCCGTGATCCAGCGGGCGGGGAGGAGGCCGTCGCGGACGGTCATGAGATCGACGGTGGGGTCGATGAGGGGGGCTGCGCGGCGTCCGTTGAGGGAGGCGCGGGCGTCTACGCGGACCTCGACGGGGCGTCCGAGGCGCCGGGCCTCCTGCTGGCCGACGTGGTGGGCGAGCTGGAGGATGAGATCGGGCTGGCCGGACATCTCGCGCTCCTGGTAGTCGGTGAGGTAGTTGCAGGGGACGACCAGGGTGGTGCGGCCGGTCTGGGGGTCGCGGACGTGGAAGGTGACGCTGCCGTTCTTCTCGCGGAGCATGACGCGCCAGGACCAGCGCATCCCCTGCTCGTGCCAGAGGACGTCGCCGGGGTAGAGGAAGGCGCGGAGGGGGAAGAGGAGCTGGAAGGCCACCCAGAGGGCCGCGAGCCCTACGAGGAGGCGCCCGATCCGGGGGGAGCGCGGCGCCCAGGCGGCGGGCTCGGCGGGGAGGGGGAGGCGCCGGAGGAGGCGCCGGGGCCAGCCGGGGGAGAAGAAGACCGTGGCGGCCGCCGTCATGATGAGGGGGAAGAGGCCGAGGGTGAAGAGGTAGCCCGTGAGGGCGTGGAAGACCACCAGCGCGGCGTAGGCGACGGGGCGGAGGCGCCGGTGCAGGAGCGCGAAGGGCACCAGGAGATCGTGCAGGCACCCCGCCCAGCTCATCGCCAGCGCCACGGGGAAGGAGCCGAGCCAGGGGCCGACGAGGGGGCCTTCGGCGCGGGAGGTCATCCAGAGCTGGAGGGGCTGGGCGTGGAGGAGCCAGTCGGGGTTGCACTTGGCGACCCCGGCGAAGAAGTAGACCGCGCCCACCTGGGCGCGGACGATCCACACCATCCAGGCGGGCACGCGGTCCAGGCGTCGCTGAGGCCAGAGGAGGTTGTCCAGCGCGAGGACGCGCCCCAGCGGCAGCGCCCACATCAAGAGCCCCAGCAGGCTCACCAGATAGTAGTGGTTGAGGTAGTTGGTGACGTCGATCAGCTCGACCCAGGTGAAGAGCGCCAGGAAGACGAGGAGCGCCGGCCGGTAGAAGAGGCCCGCCATGACGCAGAGCGCCGAGGCCAGCATGACCCAGAACGCCGCATACATGCCCCAGGGCGGCAGGACCTCCACCCACTCAAAGCCCCAATACTTGAAGAAGAACGTGGGCTTGACGAAGAAGCGCTCCACCCAGCCATAGGCCAGGAAGCGGGCGGCGCCGAACGCCATGACCGCGCCCAGCAGGATGCGGAGCGCGGCCAGGGAGGCGCCGTCCACCGGCGCCTGCGCCTTGAGGCGGAGGCGGTCGGTCCAGGGCAGGGCGGGAGGCGCGGCGTCGGCGTGCATGGTGGCGACCTCAGTCGTTGTCGCCCTCGGCGCGCTGCGGCAGCTCCAGGTCCAGCACCGTGATGAAGTCGGTCTTGAGGAGCGTGGTCAGCTCCTGGAGGATCAAGAAGGCCGCCCGGACCCGCTCCAGCTCGGAGGTGAGGGCGTCCTCCAGCGGCGGGAGGGCCGCGATGGCGGCGATGGAGCGCGTGAGGGCGTCCTCCATGTCGGCGGCGACGTCGTCGGCGCCGACGGCGCGGAGGAGGTCGTCGAAGCCGACGCCGTGGTCCTCGGGCGGGCCGCCGAGGAAGACGGCCTGGAAGCCGCGGAGGTTGGCCAGGAGGAGATCGCGGGAGAGGCGGGAGCGCGGGGCCTCCAGGGCCTCGGGGCAGGTGTCGGTGTCGCAGCCCATGAGGCCGGCGGGCTGGGCCAGCTTCATGTCGCGGGCCTCCTTCTCGATGTAGAAGAGGGCGTCGGAGAGGGCGTTGAGGGCCGCCTGGCGGGTGGGGTAGGCGGCGCTGCCGTCGCCTGCGCGGGTGAACTCCTGGCGCCAGGCGCCGCCCTCGGCCCAGGCGTCGCGGAGGGTCTGGGCGTCGCGGCGGAGGAGCTGGGCCAGGGCGTAGCCGTAGGCGGCGCGGCGCTGGTCACGCTCGGCGCTGGAGAGGGCGCCCCAGAGGCCGTCGCGGTTGATGCGGGAGTTGGGCGGGCAGGCGTTGCCGTCCCCGTCGGGGTAGAGCAGGTGCTCCAGGGCGTCGAGGCCCAGGACGTTGATCTGCTCCTGGGCCAGGGCGTCGAGGTCGGCGTAGTCGCCGTCCACGAGGACCTGATCCACCCGGCAGGGGTTGGTCAGCGGCCACGAGTAGATGGCGTCCCGGAGGCCCTGGCCTCCGGCGACGGTCCCCTGGACCCCGGCGGGTCCGATCTGGAAGACCTCGGCCTCCTGCCAGGTGAGGGCGACGTCCTTGAAGGCCGCCTGGGCGGCGGCCTGGGTGGTGGGGGAGGGGGCCTCGGCCCAGGCCTGGGCGGCGGTCTCCAGGGCAGCGGCGGCGTCGGTGACGCGGGCGTAGGTGGGGTGGATGACCCGCGCCGCGACGTCCTCCAGGAGCTGCGCTCGCGTGTCCTGGGCCGGCGCGGTGTCCTGAGGCGGCGCAGGCGCCTGGCCGCTGTCTCCGGAGCAGGCCGCCAGGAGCGAGGCGACGATCAGAGCTGCGAGGGGGTGACGTCTCATGGCGCGGGTCTCCTGTTCACCAGCCGTTCTGGCCGTTCTCATCCCCGAGGTTGGCGGCGTCGAAGCCGTAGGCCGCCGCGAGGAGGTCGCGGGCCTCCAGGAGCCCGGCCTTGTAGGCGGCGAGGTCGTCGCCTTCGAGGGCGGGCTTGTCTCCGATGCGTGCGTGGAGGGTGAGGAAGTCTTCATCCGAGAGGGGCGAGCGCGGGTTGAACTGAAGCGCGAGGGCGAAGCCCTTGAGCTCCGACCAGTGCTTCGCGTGGTCGAGGAAGTTATAGTCCGGCGTCCCGATCTTTGCCATGTCCTTGAGGGTGTCGTTGATGTAGTGCAGCGCGGTGGCGGAGATGGCCTTCTCCCAGGCGCCCACCGCCTTGTCGCGCTGGGCGCGGAGGGCGCTCACCTCGTCGGCGGTGAGCGTCTCGCCTGCGCTGGTGATGATGCGCCGACCCTCGACAAAGGCGCTGAAGGCGTCGCCGCTCAGGTCCACGGGGACCTTGCTGCCGCGGTCGCGCTTGGCGGCGTTGGTGGCGTGGCCGAGGTTGTACTCCCAGAGGAGGTCGATGGCGCCGTCGCCGTCGCTGTCGTGGTAGCCGCTGCTCCAGCCCTCGCGTCCGCCCGCAGCGGCGACCTCGTCGTCGGTGTAGAGATCGAAGTCGGGGGTGGCGCCGAAGTACCCGAAGCCCTCATCCCAGGCGTGCTCCAGGCTGGTCCAGGGCTTGTCGCCGTCGCGGGTGTTGGGGGCCAGCATGCCCTTGCCCTCGATGTCGTCGTCCAGGTAGTCGTCGGCGCCCTGGCTGAAGGCGATGGCCCCGGTCAGGAACTTCTGCACCAGCTGCTGCAGATCCTGACCCGAGGTCGTCACATGGATCGGCAGCACCTCGCCGCCCGGCCCGAGGCGCTCGCCGCCGTCCGCGCGGTCGAGCGCGTTGGCCTCCAGCGTCTCGAAGAAGGCGATGACCAGCTGCTCCGGCGAGCCGACACCGCCGCCGTGCTGCGCGATGCTCTCATCGCTCCACCCCGCGAACTCCGCGCTCCAGTCCTTGTGGTCCGTCGCGGCGTCGTTCCCCGCCAGCTTCCCCACCAGATCCTTCCCCGTCGAGACGTCGTCCCACGTCGTCTGGAGCGTCCCCGGCTCCGTCGTGATCCCCAGCTCCTCCGACCCATAGGCCGCCGAGTCGAAGCGGAAGTAGAAGTCCAGCGCCGCCACCACCTCGCCTTCCTCGTCCGGCTGGAACGAGGCGTCGTCGATCTGCCGCGTCAGCGACCCGATGTAGCTGTTCAGCTCGACGATGAGCAGGTGCCGCATCGTCTGCCCGTCATACGCCACGCTCGACACCCCCGGCTCGAAGCGCGACTCGAAGGTGTATGCCGCCTCCGACGCCGGGTTGTTGTTCGGCGCGTTGTTCGTCGGCGTGTTGTTCGGCGCGTTGTTCGTCGGCGTGTTGTTCGGTGCGTTGTTCGTCGGCGTGTTGTTGACGCTGTTGTTCGCGCTGCTGTTGTTGGACGCCGCAGGCGTCTCCTCCTCCTCGTCGCCGCAGGCGACCGAGGCCAGGAGGAGCGGGAGCACGAGAGAGAGCGTGGAGAGACGGTTGAGCATCGGGACCTCCTTGGGAGCCGCCCGGGCGGCGGCTCGGTTGCACGGTTGAAAGCTACTTCAAGTGAAAGCGACTTTCAAGTTCGGCGTCTGTAGGGGAGGTCGATGGGGTGTGTCAAGGGAAAAAGAGGGCCGGGTGACCCCCCCGGGGCCG
>CAUJGC010000065.1 GCA_963169075.1 Myxococcota bacterium | reverse complement strand
CGCGGGTCGGGTCGAACCAGCCCACGGCGGCCCAGAGCGCGGTCAGCTCCTGGGCGCGGTCGAGCTGGCGGAGGCGCCCCAGGTCGAGGAGGTGGAGGAGCTGCTCCTGGAGGGGGGGGAGGTCGTCGGGGCGCCCCAGGGCCCAGAGGGCGATCAGGGCGCGGTGTCGGCGGAGGGCGGCGAGGAGGGGGGTGGCCGCCGGGCGCTCCGGGATGTGGGTCCAGAGGGAGCGGAGGGTGGTCGCGGCGCGCTGGGGGTCGCGGGCGTCGCGCCAGCAGGCGGCCTCCTCCAGCCCGAGGTCGGACCAGGCGTCGGCGTCGTCGAGGAGGGCGCGGGCGGCCTCCAGGCGTCGCCCGCAGGCGTCGGGGGGCTCGGGGGGCTCGGGGGGGGGCTGGGCCTGGGGGGTGGCGTGGAGGGTGAGCAGGAAAAACAGGGTGATTAGAATAGACGCCCCCTGTGGCGCGTGTTTATAGGGCGTGACGGTCCGGGTTGTCCGGGGCCGCGCGCCCACCCAGCTCACGAAGGGGTCGAAGATGCCGCGCGTCAAGGGTAAGTGGAAGCTCCTCCTCAAGGCCATCTATTGGATCCTCAACCTGCTCCTGCGCTTGATCAAGTGGCTGCTGCGGTGATCCCCGGCGGCGTGGGCTGAGGAGCCCGGCGTGGTCGAGCGCGCTGCTCCGGGCTTGAATCTCGACGGTGGTCTTGCGTATCCTCCGGCGTCTGCCGCGCGCCAGGCGCGGCGCCCATCATGGGCAGGATGATACCCCAAGGAGACCCCGATGAAGAAGTCCCGCGCGCTCCGCGCTCTCACGCTCGCTGTCTGCCTCCTCGCGCTCGCCCCGACCTGGGGCTGCGGCGATGATGGCGACTCGTCGCCTGCTGGCAACAACGCCGCCACGAACAACAACCCGGGCAACAACAACCCGGCGAACAACAACCCGGCGAACAACAACCCGGCGAACAACAACCCGGCGAACAACAACCCGAACACGGTCAACAACAACCCGAACACGGTCAACAACAACCCGAACGCGGTCAACAACAACCCGGTCTGCACCGACGACGCCAACAGCCCCAACCACACGCCGGAGACGGCGACGGCGGTGTCGCTGGGCGCCTCGCTGAGCGACCTCCAGATCTGTCCGGGCTCGGACGACTGGTACGCGGTGGAGCTGGAGGCGGGGGTGTCGATCCAGGCGGGGATCTTCTTCACGAGCGCCGAGGGCGATCTGGACTTCTACGTCTACGACGCGTCGGACACCACCGCACCTGTGGACGGCAGCGAGGGCGTCGATGACGCCGAGGTGATCGAGTTCACCGCGCCGGCGACCGGGACCTACTACTTCCAGGTGGTGGGCTTCGAGGGTGCGGCCAACAGCTACGACATGGTGCTGGTGCAGGAGTGCAACCTGGACAGCGAGTGCGGCGACGGCCTCGCGTGTGTGCTCTCGAACGCGGGCGGCGGGTTCTGCTCGACCTTCCAGGCGCCGGCCTGCGGCCAGGGCGATACGGGCGAGCCCAACGACACCAGCTCGACGGCGCGCTCGATCACGCTGACCGGGGACGCCTTCACGGAGAGCGGCCTGGCGATCTGCGAGGCGGACATCGACATCTACGAGGTCGTCCTGACGGCGCCGGGCACGCTGACCGCGACCGTGACGCCGACCGGCGCCGCGGACATGGACGTCTACTTCGTGGACGCGGTGAGCGGCGACTATGTGGGCGCGGGCATCACCGAGAGCACCGGCCCTGAGGTCGGCGTGGCCTCCTACCTGCCCGCGGGCACCTACCACGTGCGCGTCGTGCTCTACGAGGCCGAGGCGGCGGACGTGACCTACGCGCTGAGCATCACGCTGGACGCCACGGGCTGCGAGGCGACCGCGGAGTGCGCGGACGCGCTGGGTCGCCCCTTCTGCATGGACGGCGCCTGCGCCTCCATCGACGGGGAGGGGAGCGTGGGCCTGGGCGGCTCGTGCGACTCGGCGGATGACTGCAGCGAGGCTGCGGCGGGCTGCTACGACGGCTCCGTCACCGCCGAGGGCTGGATCTGCACCATCATCTGCGACGCGGACGCCGACTGCGCCGCGCTCGGCGCGGGCGCCTACTGCTCCACCGAGATCGGCGCCTGCCTCACCGCCTGCACCACCGACGGTCAGTGCACCGAGGAGGAGTACTGCGGGGCGGAGGGCCGCTGCGAGAGCCGCGAGTGCTCGCTCGACGCCGACTGCGCCCGCGAAGGCGAGGTCTGCGTCCCGGGGCTCTTCGGTGAGGGCGGGCTCTGCGGCGTCTTCACCCCCACCGCCTGCGACCAGGCCGAGGCCAGCGAGCCCAACGACACCGACTCGCAGGCGGCGCCTGTGACGCTCACCGACGGAGCGGCCACCGTGGCCGGGCTCTCGATCTGCGACGGCGACGTGGACACCTTCACGGTGACGCTGGACGCGCCGACGACGCTGACGGCGAGCGTGGCCTACGCGGGTCCGGCGGATCTGGACGTCTACATCCTTGATGCCACCGGCAACGCGGTCGGCGCGGGCACCAGCGTGGAGGAGACGAGCGAGTCGGCCAGCGCGGAGTTCATCGCCCCCGGCACCTACCTCATCCGCGTCGTCGCCTACCCCGGCGAGGAGGCCACCACCGAGAGCTACACGCTCACCCTCAACGCCGAGGCGACCAGCTGCGCCACGAACGCCGACTGCGAGAGCACCAGCGTCCTGCGCCTGACCTGCGAGGCGGGCGCGTGCGTGGACTTCGACGGCGCCGGCCAGGTCGCCCTGGGCGGCTCCTGCGACACCTCCGACGACTGCGTCGAGGACGCCGAGCTCTGCTACAACGCCGCCGGCTCCCCCGCCGAGGGCAGCAACATCTGCACCGTCACCTGCGGTGCCGATGAGGACTGCGCTGCGGTGGAGGGCACGGTGTGCGTGGCGCAGGGCTTCTTCGGGTTCTGCCTCCCCGAGTGATCGCGCGAGGGGGGGAGGGGATGCTCCTCCCCCCCTCTCTGCGTCCAACCTCTCTAAATCCCTGTTTTTATGGAGCTTCGATGAGCGCACCCGCGCATGCGGCGACGGTGGTGCTGGCGCGTGAGAGCGCCCGCGGCCCCGAGATCTTTATGGTGCAGCGCCACGGCAAGAGCGCCTTCATGGCCAGCGCCTACGTCTACCCCGGCGGTAAGCTGGATGACGCCGACTGCGCCGACGAGGCGGCGGCGGCCTGCATCGGCCTCGACCGCGAGGCCGCCGCCGCCTCCCTCAGCTCGCCGCCGCCTCGCCTGGAGGACGACGCGGCGCTGCCGGCAGGCGGCGCCCTCGGCCTCTATGTCGCGGCGCTCCGCGAGGTCTTCGAGGAGTCCGGCGTGCTCCTGGCGCGCCGCGCCGACGGCGCCCCCCTGGACCTGACCTCCCCCGCGGCCCGGGCGCGCTTCAGCGCCCACCGCGAGGCCGTCCACAGCGGCGCGCTCTCCATGGCTGCGCTGGCCGCCGCCGAGGGGTTGGTCTGGGACGTCGCCGCCCTCACCCCCTTCGCCCAGTGGATCACCCCCGTCGTCGAGCCGCGCCGCTTCAACGCGCGCTTCTTCATCGCGCGCGCCCCGGCGGATCAGGCCCCCGTCCACGACGCGCAAGAAACGGTGGACAGCTGCTGGGTCACCCCCCAGGAGGCCCTGGCGCGGTACGCCGCCGGGAGCATCCAGCTGGCTCCGCCGACCCTGCGCACTCTGGAGGATATGGCGCCCCATGCCTCGGTGGAGGCGCTCATCCAGGGCCTCGCGGCGGCGCCGCAGACCCCCATCATGCCGCGCTTCGAGGAGGTGGAGGGGAAGCTCACCCTCCTCCTCCCCGGCGATCCCCTCTACCCCAGCCCCCACCCCGTCCAGGGCCCCACGCGGGTCCAGCTGGAGGGCGGGCGGTGGTGGTCGCGGCCCCCCCCCGGGGCGGAAACTGTCGGCGTCTGGGGCACACGAACCCCCCCCGCCCCCCCCCCGACGCGGGGGGACCCACGGCTGGGTGGGGTGGGGGTGTGGGGGGGGGGGGGGGGGGGGGGGGGGGGCCGACT
>CAUJGC010000064.1 GCA_963169075.1 Myxococcota bacterium | reverse complement strand
GGAGGAGGCGCTGGTGGAGGGCGGTGACGGCGGCGAGGACGGAGAGGAGGCCGTGGGCGGCGCCGAGGTGGCCGAGGCGGGCGGCGGTGGCGGCGAGGTGGGGCGGGTCGAGGGGGTCGAAGGCGCCGCGGAGTGCGCGGCGGGTGGCCTGCTCGGCGGCGGGGTCGGCGTCGCCGTCGGTGAGGAGGAGGCTGTTGGGGTGGAGGTGTCCGGGGAGGGCGCGGGCGGTGGTGGGGGCGTGCTGTCCGGGTCCGAAGGCGACGCGGAGGTCGCGGAGGGCGGCGAGGGCGCGGCCAGGTGGGGCGAGGTCGTCGCGGTGGAGGAGGAGGGCGACGGCGCCCTCGGCGGGGACGAGGCCGTCGGCGCGGCGGTCGAAGGGTCGGGGTGGGCTGGCGGCGTGGAGGCGGAGGAGTGGGTTGGCGGCGCGGACGCGGGGGTCATCCTGGAGGTCGAGGGCGCCGACGAGGGCGACGTCCAGCTCGCCGCGTGCGATGGCGTCGGCGGCGGCCTGGAGGGCGGCGAGCCCGGCGTTGTCGGCAGCGGCGAGGGTGTAGGCGGGTCCGGCGACCTTGAACTCGCGGGCGAGGCGTGAGGCGACGATGGAGCCGAGTCCGCCGAGGGTGCGCTCGGCGTCGAGGGGCGGGGTGACCTGATCGATGCGGGGGAGGAGGTCGTCGAGGAGGGCCTGGGGTGTGACGCCGAGGTCGGCGGCCCACTGGGGTGCGCGGGCCTGGGCGGCCCAGCGGAGGTGGTAGGTGGAGGTGCGCAGGTCGAGGCCGATGCCGATGAAGACGCCCGCGCGCTGCCCGGCGAGGTCCTGGAGTCCGGCGTGCTGGAGGGCCTGGGCGGCGACCTGGAGCATGAGGGTCTGCTGGGGGAGGATGACCTCCAGCTCGCGGGGGGGGATGCGGAAGCGTCCTGGCGGGAGGGTGATGGGGCCGGTGGGGTAGCCGTGGGGTCCGGGCTCGGGGCCGGGGGCGCCGAGGAGGCGGGCCTGGACGGCCTCCAGGTCTTCCCAGGGGCCGACGCGGGCGGCGAGCCCGGTGACGGCGACGGGGTGTTGGGGGAGGGGGGCGGGGAGGGGAGGGGGTGCGTGGTCCTCCCACTGCTCCAGGAGGACGTGGGCGTTGATGCCGCCGAAGCCGAAGCCGCTGAGGGCGGCGCGTCGGGGGTGGTGCTCGGGGCGCTCCCAGGGCTCGGGGGTCTGGAGGACGCGGAAGGGTCCGCGCTCCAGATCGAGGCTGGGGTGGGGTGTGTGGAAGTTGGCGTTGGGGGGGAGGGTGGCGTGCTGGAAGGCGAGGAGGAGCTTGAGGAGCCCTGCGGCGCCGGCGCCGGTGAGGAGGTGCCCGACGTTGGCCTTGACGGCGCCGAGGGCGCAGCGGTGGCGCGGGTCGGCCTGGGCGCCGAGGGCGTCCCAGAGGGCGCGGAGGGAGGCCAGCTCGGCGGCGTCCCCGACGGGGGTGCCTGTGGCGTGGCACTCGATGAGATCGACCTGGTGGGGGAGCCATGCGGCGGCGTCCCAGGCGGCGCGCATGGCGCGGAGCTGTCCTTCGGAGGAGGGGGCGAGGAGTCGTCCGTCGAGGTCGTTGGAGAGTCCGACGGCGGCGAGGGTGGCGAGGACGGCGTCACCATGACGCAGCGCGTCATCGAGCCGCTTCAGCCCGAACACCGCCGCGCCCTCACCCACCACCAGCCCGTCACCCGCCGCGTCAAACGGCGAGCAGACACCCCGCGGCGAGAGCGCCCGGAGCTGCGAGAACCCCATCTGCGTATAGAGCGCGCTCGGACGCGACACCCCGCCCGCCAGCACCATGTCCGCGCGACCCGACTGGAGCGCGTCGCACGCCAGCTTCAACGCGAAGAGCGACGACGAGCACGCCGCGTCCAGCGTCAACACCTCCCCGCCCAACCCCAGCGCCCGCGCCGCGATCGACGCCGGCAGATCAAACGCCCACCGGTTCAGCGCGTGCGGCGCCGCCGCGCTCCCGAAGCGCGGCGCCCAACGCCCACCCAACGCCTGCGCCGACGCCCGCAGCAGCGGCTGACCCAGCACCTGCTCCGTCATCGCGCACGTCGCGTCCGTCGGCAGCGCGATGTGACCCAGGATCACCCCCACCCGCTCCCGCGCCACCTCCGCCGTCGCCGCGCCGCCCCACGCCTGCGCCGCCGACGCCACCGCCAGCTGCGCCGACGGGTCCAGCGCCTCCAGCAGCGACGCCTCCAGCTCCAGCCCCGCCGCCTCCAGCGCGAAGCCCTCGATCAGCGCCGCCCGGGTCGAGATCACCCGATCCGGGTGCGGCCCCCCCGCCGCGCGGGCCTGCTCCGGCGGGAGCGCCCAGCGCGAGGGGGGCACCTCCCGCGCTGCGTCGTGCCGACGCAGCAGGTTCTCCCAGAGGTGAGCCGGGGTGGGAGCATCCGGGAGGACACCCCCCAGCGAGACGATGGCGATGCGATGGGCGTGCTTCATCACTGCAGGTGCGAGAGCCTGGAGGCCAGGTGGTTGTTCTGG
>CAUJGC010000063.1 GCA_963169075.1 Myxococcota bacterium | reverse complement strand
CCGGCGGCCGGGGGCGAGCCGCCCCCGGACCCCCATTTTCTATCTGGCGAGGTGTGCGGCGAGGTCGAGCGCGTAGCGCATGGAGCCGACGTCGGCGGTGGCTTGTCCTGCGATGTCGTAGGCGGTGCCGTGGTCGACGCTGGTGCGGACGATGGGGAGGCCGAGGGTGAGGTTGGCGGAGCGTCCGAAGTGGAGGAGCTTGAGTGGGATGAGGGCCTGGTCGTGGTACATGCAGGCCACGGCGTCCCAGGTCCAGGGGGCGTCCTGGAGGAGGGGTGCGAAGAGGGTGTCTGCGGGGAAGGGGCCGCGGGCGTCGATGCCGAGGGCTTGAGCCTCCAGGACGGCGGGCGCGATGAGGTCCAGCTCTTCGCGCCCCATGGTGCCGGACTCGCCTGCGTGGGGGTTGAGGGCGGCGACGGCGATGCGCGGTGGCCTGCCGAGCCAGCGTTGGAGGTCGTGGTGTGTGGTGCGGAGGGTGGCGAGGATGCGCTCACGGGTGAGGGCGTCCGCGACGCTGCGCAGGGGGAGGTGTGTGGTGACGAGGGCGACGCGGAGGCGCTCTCCGGCGAGCATCATGACGTGCTCGGGGGCCTGGGTGCGCTCGGCCAGTAGCTCGGTGTGTCCGGTGGGGCGGCGCCCGGCGAGGAGGAAGAGGGACTTGCGGAGGGGTGCGGTGACGAGGGCGGCGGTGAGCCCGTCGCAGGTGTCGTCGAGGGCGGCGTCGAGGGCGGCGCCCTGGAGGTGGGCGAAGGCGGCGCGTTCGACGCCGAAGGGGAGGTCGGTGAGGTTGTCGAGGTCGCGTCGAGCGTCTTCGGGGAGGAGGGCGGAGACGTCGATGAGGACGCGCTGGGCGTCCAGGGGAGGGTTGGTGCGCCAGGTGTGGAGGTCGACCTCGGCGTCCCAGGTCGCCAGGGGCAGCTCCGGGCGTATGGCCCGGAGGTGCTGTGCGGTGAGGTGGAGGGTGCGGGGGTGGGCGTAGAGGGCGACGGGGAGGTGAGGGGCGTCGGCCAGGGCCCGGAGGATGATCTCCGGGCCGATGCCGGCGGCGTCGCCTGGGGTGACGGCGAGGTGTGGGGTGCGTGGCGGGCTCAGAGCATCACCTTGACGTAGGCGCGCTTGCGGAGGGCCTCCAGCCAGAGGTTGAGCTCGCGTGTGCGGGCCTCGGTGAGGAGCTTGTTGCGGATGGCGTCGAGGCGGGAGTCGACCTTGGGGTCGCGCTCGGTGAAGACCTCGTTGACGCGGAAGATGTGGTAGCCGGTCTCGGTCTGGATGGGCTCGGTGTAGTCGCCGGCGGGGGTGTCGTAGATGACGTCGTATTCGGCGCGCATGTCGCCTTTGCGGAAGCGGCCGAGGTGCCCGCCGGTGTCGGCCTGGGGGCCAGCGCTGGCCTCTTTGGCGACGTCTGCGAAGGGTCGGCCGCGGTTGAGGTCCTTCATGACGCGTGCGGCGAGGGCTTCGACGTCCGCGACCTTCTGGGGGTCGCGCTCCTCGGGCCAGGGGATGTGGATGTAGCTGACGTCGACGGACTTGATGCCCTCTCCGGCGGAGGAGCCGAAGCGGGTGAGGTAGGCCTGCTCGACCTCGGCCTCGGGGACGGTGACGCGAGAGGCGACCTTGACCTGGACGACGCGGACCTTGAGGAGGCTCTCTTTGATGTAGCGTCGGTAGTCCTGCCAGCGGACGCCGCGGAGGCGCAGCTCTTCGCGGAAGTCCTCCTCGGTGGCGCTCTCGGATTGGATAACCCCCTGGATCCATTGATCAACATCCTCCTCGGTGACCTGGAGCTGGAGGGCGCTGGCCTCCTGGGCGAGGAGCTGGGTGTTGATCATGTCGTTGAGGATCTCGCGGTAGATGGCGTCCGCGTTGGGGTCGGCGTCGAGCTGCTCGCGGGTGAGGCGCCTGGCGAGGAGGTGGGGTCCGGAGGCGCGCTTGAGGTCGTTGAGGGTGATGATGTCGTCGTTGATCTTGGCGACGATGCGGTCGATGATCTGGTTCTTCTCGGCGTGCGCGGTGGCGGGGAGGAGTGCGGGGGCTGCGGCTGCGGCGAGGAGTGTGGCCGCGAGGAGGCCGCCAGGGAGGAGGCGTCGGGGGGTCATGGTTGTTGCTGCTCCGGTGCGTTGTCGTCGATCAGCGGCTCTTTGGGCCCGTCTTCGCCGTGCGCGTGTGGGTCGGCGTCGGGCATGGGCGGCGGATCGGGGATGCGGTTGAGGAGGTCGTCGTGGAGGGTGATGGAGGCGCCTTTTTTGAGCGTCTCGATCAGCTCGGCCTCTTTGGCAGCTCGTTTTTCACGAAAGAGGCGGTTCTGGATGGTGCGCTTGACCTCATCGAGGGGTTTTTCGAAGCGTTCCTTGCGGCCGGTGAGCATGACGAGGGTCCAGCCCGCTTTGGCCTGGAAGGGCTCGGTGATCGAGCCGACGTGCTCCAGGGCGAAGGCGGCCTCAGCGACGGGAGGATCGACGGTGCCGCCGTCCTTGGGGAGGGCGAAGAAGCGCATGTCACCGCCGAGCTCGGCGGTGGGCTTGTCGATGGAGGTGTCGCGTGCCTTGAGGGCGAAGATCTTGCGCTTGTCGGTGGGGTGCTCTTTGAAGCCCTGGAGGAGTTCCTGGTGGACCTTGCGTGCGGTGGCCTCGTCTGCGACGACGATCTGGCTGGCGCGGACCTTGGCGGGTCGGATGTAGTCGTCGCGGTGTGCGTCGTAGTAGGTCTGGATCTCGGCGTCGGTGATGTCTTCGAGCTTGATGGCCTGGCTGACGCGGTCGGTCACCATGCGTCGTACCATGGCCTGCTTGAGCTCGAGGACGACCTCGGGATCGCGGTCGTAGCCGAGGCGCTGGGCTTCGTCGGCGAGGACCTCGAACTGGACCATGTTGTTGAGGAAGTCGAGCTTGCGCTCGCGCGAGTTGTAGCGCGCGCGGGCGAAGGGGGCCTGGGCGTCGAGTCGCCGCTCGTACTCTCCGAGGGTGATGTCCTCGTCGTTGACGCGGGCGACGACGCTCTGCTGGTCGGCCTCGGAGAGCTTGGAGCTGGCGTAGGCAGTGGTGGGTGTGGGCGCGGTGACAGGTCGCTGGGCCTGCTGCGCGGCGAAGGCTCCGGCGTCCTGCTTCTCGGGCTTCTGGCAGGCGGTCGCGAGGAGGGTCGCAGCGGCGAGGAGGGTGAGGAGCGGGTTGAAGTGGCGTGTCATGGGCTCTGAACCTGTGGTGCGGCCTGGGTGTGGCGGCGAGCCGGGATCAAGGAACGTCCAGCGGCGTCGCCTTGTTCCGCGTCATCAGGGGCAGAGGGATAGCACGAAGGCCGCAGCGAAGGAAGAGCGTGGTGTTCAGGTGTGGAGTTCGACGCGGAAGAGCTGCTGTCCGAGGAAGATGTAGTCGTCGTTCTGGATGCGGGTCTTCTCCCAGATCTTGATCCAGGTGCCGTTGGAGGAGTTGAGATCGACGAGGCAGAAGCGTCCTTCTTCGCGGGGGTAGAGCTGCGCGTGCCGCGAGGACATGAACTTGTCGCGTGGGAAGATGATCTCGCCCTGCTCGCGTCCGAGGACGGCGCCGTTCTCGGGGATGCAGTAGACGTTCTGGACGACGCCGCCGATGCCGATCTGGAGGAGCTTGAAGCGTCCGCCGGGGGGTGGGGAGCCCATGTAGCGTGTGCCGTCTGAGGAGCGCGCCTTGGGGGTGATGTTCTGCTCGAAGCGCTCGAAGCGGAGGACCTGCCGCCCCATGAGGAAGATGTCCCCTGGGGAGAGGGTGACCTCATCGCGGAGCTTCACGAAGGTGCCGTTGAGGGAGTAGAGGTCTTCGATGTAGACGCCGTCGCGCTCGATGAGGAGGGAGGCGTGCTTGGGTGAGAGGAAGGCGTCGGTGGGGAAGCGGGTGTCGCCGGAGCGTCCGATGACGGTCTTCTTGTAGTCGAGGGGGATGGCGACGCCGTCGCTGCCGTCTTCGTTGATGGAGATGAGCTTGACGGTGAAGGCGGCGCCGTGGCGTGCCTGGCTCCCGGAGCTGGAGGCGATGGCGTCCTGCCAGTTGGTGGGCGCCTCGCTGTTATTGGCGAGGGGGTAGCCGCAGGTGCCGCAGAAGCGGTTCTCGGCGGGGTTGGGGGCGGAGCAGGCGGCGCACTCGATCTCGCCGGTGGGTGCGGGCTGGGCGATGTTCTCGATGAGGCTGGAGCCGCAGTGGACGCAGTAGTACATGCCCTCGGGGTTGGCGCCGCCGCAGGAGGCGCAGGTGACGGCGCCCGACTTGGGGTGGAGGAGGGCGCCCGAGCGGAGGAGTGCGGCGCCGGCCTGGCTTTGTTTGGCCGGGGGGATGGCGGAGACGGCGGGGGCGGCCTGCTCGGTGGTGGTGCGTCGCTTGGGCTCGGGGGGGGCGTCTTCCTGGGAGAGGGCGTCGAGGAGGAAGTCGCTGAGGCGGTCCTCGGCGGGTGTCGGGGGAGCGGAGCGGGGCGTCGGTGAGGTGATGCGGCGCGCGCCGGGGGCGGTGGAGGCTGCGGCGACGGGTCTGGAGCGCGCGGCCTCGGCGCTGCGGGAGACGTCCTGCGCGGCGGTGGAGGCGGGGGAGAGGGCGTCCTGGAGGAGCTTGGCGAGGCCGGCGGGGTTGGAGGTCGCGGCGGCCTGGGCGCGCGGGGGTTGCGGCGCGTGTTGTTGTTGCGGCGCGGGGGGGACCGGAGGTGGTGTGGCGCGAGGTCGGGCGCCCTGGAGCCCGGGGAGGCTGCCCGTGGTGCGTCTTGAGACAGGCTTCTCATCTGCGAGGCCGAAGAGGTCGGGCGAGTCTCCGAGGTTCCAGTCCACGTCGAAGTGTTCGGCCTCCGGTTTATGGGGGCGCGACGCGGGTGCGAGGTGTGTCCCGCAGAGCGCGCACTTGTCGGAGGTGTCGGAGTTTTGATGCTGGCAACGTGGGCAGGTGATCATGCGTCAACGCGTCCAGGCGACCGCGCGGGGTCAGTGTGTCAGAGGCCTTCCCCCTGGGGAGGGAGCAAGGGGGGAGGTAGAACGGGTTGCGCAGGCCGGGTGCGGCCTGCGCGCTGAAGTGGGCTGTGTGACCGCACACCGCCTCCACCATACCGCAGGTGAGCGGGCCGTGCGAGTATTATAGGTACGCGATCGGCCGCCTGGAGCGCAAGGCTCAGTAGCGTTTGAGGGCGACGAAGGCGAGCCCCGCAGCGAGGATGCCGTTGACGGCGAGCCAGGTGCGATCGAGGAGGCCGCTCATGCCGGGGATCCAGGCGAGGTCGGAGGAGGGGAAGGCGGCTTCGACGAGGAGGAAGCCCGCGAAGCCGACGGCGACGCCGACGCCGAGGGAGCGGAGGGTGTTGTTCTGGAGCCCGATGAGGAGGAGGGCGGCGGGGAGGATGAAGGAGGCGAGGAGGGGGTTCTGGTGGTGTGCGGGTCCGAAGAGGGTGAGGTCCAGCTCCGCGAGGGGGTGGCTGAGGGCGGCGATGAGGGGGTGGGCGTCTCCAAAGATCATGGGGAGGAAGAAGAGGCCGGAGCTGGCGAAGACGAGCCCGAGGAGCATGGGTGCGAGGCGCTTGAGGCTGGTGAGGCCGAGGAGGTCGCGCCTGCGGACGAAGGAGACGAGGAGGAGGGCGAGGAGGGAGGCGACGCCGAGGCGCATGGAGCCGAAGCAGGAGGTGGCGCCGTTGGCAGCGGCGGCGACGTCGAGGATGCCGGCGCCGTAGCGTTCGTCGAAGTCCTCGGCTTTGTCGCGCATGTCGGTGTTGGCGGAGGCTTTGAGGGCTCGCTCGACCTCATCGGGGTTGGTGATGCCGAGTCCGTAGAGGATGGCGGCGGCGCCGGCGACGTGTGGCGCGGCCATGGAGGTGCCCATATAGAGGGCGTAGTCGAACTCGCCGGGGTTCTCGGGGGTGATGGTCTGCTGGAGGACGCCGTCGGGTCGTCCGTCGCGGTTTTGATCGACGCGGGTGTTTCCGCCAGGCGCGGCGATGTCTACGAACTTGCCCCACTGGGAGTAGAAGGTGGTGGTGCGGTCGTACTGGGTGGCGGCGACGGCGATGACGTGGTCGTAGGCGGCGGGGTAGGAGCGCATGCGTCGGCCGGAGTTTCCGGCGGCGGCGACGATGGTGACGCCTTTCCCGTGGGCGTACTTGACCGCGGAGCGCATGACGAGGCTGGGGAGTGGGCCGCCGAGGCTCATGTTGATGACCTGGGCGCCGTTATCGGCGGCCCAGCGGATGGCGTCCGCGATGTCGGAGGTGGAGCCCATGCCGTACTTGTTGAGGACGCGGACGGGCATGATGCGGGCGTTGAAGGCGACGCCTGCGACGCCGATGCCGTTGTTGGTGGTCTGCGCGATGGTGCCGGCGACGTGGGTGCCGTGTCCGTGTTCGTCGAGGGGTGCGTCGTCATCGTCGACGAAGTCCCAGCCGTTGGCGAAGCGGTTACCGGCGAGGTCGGTGGCGAGCTTGAAGCCGTCCTCCCGGTCTTTGAAGGCGACGCCGGTGTCGAGGACGGCGACGACGACGTCTTGTCCGGAGCCGGTCTTCCAGGCGGCGGGCATGTTGATCTGGTCGAGGTGCCACTGGAAGGGGTAGAGGGGGTCATCGGGGAAGTTGAAGGCGGCGACCTGGAGGTTGGGCTCGGCGGCTTCGACGCCTGGGGTGGCGTTGAGGGTCTTGAGGGTGTCGTCGAGGGTCGCGGGGTCGGCCCAGCCGATGTAGAGGTTGGCCTCATCGGCGTAGTCGGAGTTGAGGCGGAGGTCGAGGCCGAGGCGCTTGCCGAGGTCGCGGACTTCTTGATCGGAGAGCGCGTCGTCGGCGTCGACGACGAGCTGGACGCGTCCGTTCTGTTGGATGGGCGCGTTGTCGGCGGCCTGATCGAGATCGAGGGTGCGGAAGGCGGGGTCGCCCTCCTGGGCGTAGAGGGCGGCGGGCGCGGCGGTGAGGGCGAGGAGGAGGGCGGTGGTGGCGAGGGCGCGCCGTGGGAGGCGTGGCGTGGTGTTGCGCGTCATGGGGCGTGCTCCTGCGTGGTGTGGGGGCGTCGCGGTCGCCCAGGCTGGGCCTGGGCGGTTCGCTCATGGGTCGGTAACGCAGGATCGGGCGGGGATAATCCTGAGGCGTGGGGTCAGCCGAGGAGGCGCTGCGCGGCGTCTTCGCGGAGGCGGTCGAGGATCTCGGGGTAGGGTTGGCAGAAGGCGAAGAAGTCATCGCGGGCGGCGAAGAGGAGGCGGGCGGGTCCGTCCGCGACGACGGTGGCGACGGCGTCGCTCTCGGTGATGAGGCTGATCTCGCCGGCGATCTGTCCAGGGCCGAGGGTGCCGACGGTCATCTCGACGTCGTCTGTGCGCTTGTTGACCTCGAGCTTTCCGGCGACGACGATCCAGATGCCTCGGCTGGGGGCGCCCTCTGCGATGAGGACGGTGTCGGGGGGGATGAGGCAGGGCTTGAAGGTCTGGAGGATGCGGTCGCGCTCCTGGGTGGGGACGGTGTTGAAGAGCCCGCAGGCGTCCACGGCGGCGTCCACGCGCGCGGCGAGGTCGAGCTGTGCGGCGGCGGCGAGGAGCTTGCGCTCGGCGCGGAGGGTGGTGATGGCCTCTCGGGAGAGGGCGAGGGCCTCGACGGGTCCGGTGGTGTAGAGGGCGACGTGGGCGGGGAGGGGGCGTGCGTTGAAGAGGAGTCCGTGGCCGAGGAGGACCTGGTGTTCGACGCGTGCGGCGCGTCCGTCGGGGAGGGTGGCGCGGAGTCGTCCGGAGACGGTCCAGAGGGTCTCTGCGGGGGGTTCGCCGGGGGTGAGGAGGGGGTGATCGTCGTTGAAGGCGCGGGGTTGGAGCTGTTCGAGGACGGTGCGGAGCAGCTCGACGCTGAGGAGTGAGAGGAGGGGGATGGGGGGGACCTCATCAGGTGAGGAGGCGAAGCCGTCCTTGCGGAGCGCCAGCTCGTGTGCGATGGCGACGAGGGAGTCGAGGGGCATGTCGGGCTCGGTGCCGGAGAGGTCGAGGGCGGCTTCGACCTCCCGGGCGGCGACGGCGCTGGTGGCGGCTTCGTTGAGGAAGGGCGAGGAGGCGGCGTAGAGGGAGGCGATGTGGTCGAGGTGTGCGCCGATGGAGGGTTCGATCTCCGCGAGGCGTCGGGCGACGATGACGGCGAGGAGGGGCTCTCCGGCGTGTGTGAAGTGTCGCACGAGGATCTCGTAGATCTCGGCGGCTTCGCGCTTGCGGTCGAGGGCGAGGAGGGTGTCTGCGACGTAGCGTCGGAGCCTGTAGTCGCCGCGTGTGCGGGGGAGGTTGGTGATGAGGAGGCGGAGGGCCCTGGCGTAGTTGCCACCTTTGATGCAGCCGTGGAGGACAGTGATCAGCTGGCGTAGCGGCTGAGAGGCCATAGGGTAGGGCTCCGGTGTGGTGGCGCAGGGGAATGGGGTGCTGCGCGGGGGTGTTGAGTGGAGGTAAAGGGCGCTCGGTGGAGGCGCGGCGAGGTGAGGCTCGCCCAGGTTGAGTTGGAGTGTAGATCCTGGCTGGTCAAGTTTGCAATCGGTCGCGTTGACAAGGCGGTGGAGTCGATCTAGTAAGGAGTCCCGTCAATTACGATCCCGAGTGAGTCGGGACGGTGCTTCGAGGCGTCGCGTGATCAGGTGCTCAAATTGCGGTGAGGTCAACGAGGAAGGTGCGGCGCGGTGTGCGGGGTGCGGCGTCGCGTTGGCGCCGCTGAACCCGCGCGGCACGCTGATGGGTTTGCCGCGGGTGACGCCGCTGCCATCGTCGGAGGCGCCTCGGGAGGAGGACGACGAGGGGGAGGGGCGGATGCCCGGCTCGGGGACCGAGCGGGGGATGCGCCGCGGTCAGATCTGGAGCGGCATCCCGGCTCCCAACGAGGCGGCACCCTATGAGCCGTCGGTGCGCTCGACGCGCTTTGGCCTGCCGAGCCTCCAGCGTCCGGAGGGGCGCCGCGGGGAGAGCGGGAGCGGGCTGCATCGCCTGCCGCCTGCGGAGGGTCGGGGCTTCGAGGGGACGCAGGCGGGGCTGCCCGCGCTGCGGCGCGGGGTGGAGGAGGAGCGGAGCAGCCCGGCGCGCCCGGCGCGCCCGGTCTGGGAGGAGCCTGGGACCTCCCCGCAGACGACGCTGGTGCCGGGGCGTCCCTTCGCGGCCTTTGATCCGGGCGGCGGCGACGAGCCGCGGCGGACGCACTTTGGTATCCCGGCGCCGCGCCTGGGCGGTGATGATGAGCCCGGCGGCGAGGTGCGCAGCGGTCCGCAGGCGCCGCGCCGTGGGGCGGAGCAGGCGCCTGCGCGCTCGACGAGCGCGGGGTTTCAGCGCATCGATCCTGTCGCGGCCCAGACGGGGCGTTTGACGCTGCCAGTGCCTCGGCTTGGGGAGCCGGAGCCGGTGGAGGCGCCGACGCGCCGGGAGGACAGCGGCCTCTTCAAGATGCCCTCCAAGCAGACCCTGAAGATCCGCGCGCCGATGGCGCGCAACACCATGATGGGGATGCGTGCGCTGGAGGAGGCGAACCAGCGCCGGACCCATCCCGGACGCTACATGCTCCACGGCGTGGCCATCGATCCGTCCGCTGAGGAGGAGGAGGCGCCGTCTGCGCCAGCGCCTCCCCCGACCCGGCGGAACACGCTCCATATGGGGGCGCTCCGGCTGGACGCGCCGCCGGAGCCTGCGCCTGCGCCTGCGAAGCCGCCGGGGCCGCCGTCGACGCCCTCGTTTGCGATCCCGGCGCCGCGGGAGTCGGGGACCTTCGGCGCGCTGGATGTGGACGGGGGCTGGGGTGAGGGCGGGCTGGGCGAGCTCTTCGGGGATGACTTCGACGCGGCGCTTCAGACCGCGCTGGAGGACTCCATGGAGGCGCCGGGCTTCGAGGGAGCCGCCAGCCCGGAGCCGGGGCTCTCGCGCTCGGCTGTGGAGGCGCGGAGCGGCTCCGCCAGCGGGATCTACCGCGCGGCGCGGGCGCGCCGTGCCGGGGAGAGCTCGGGAGCCTACGCGGCGCTTCAGCGCCCGCGCGACGCGGAGCCCGGGCAGAAGGCTCCTGGGAGCGGGATCTACGCGACGCGCCGTCCGCGCGCCGCCGAGGCGCCGCTGGATCCTGGCCTGGCGACCTCGGCCAGCGGCGCGGCGCCGAGCCCCAGCGCGGCCGCGCGGGCGGCGCGGGTCCCCAGCAGCGGGATGATGCGCGCCGTCGTGCGTCCGCCCCGGAGCGAGCCCGAGGTGCCAGACGTGCTGGAGATCACCCAGGCCACGTCCAGCGCGCCCTTCATGGAGCACGCGCCGAGCGCGGCGCCGGGGAGCGGCATCCTCAAGGCGCCGCGTCGTCGCCGCCCGGAGGATGAGCAGGCGCCTCCCGTCGAGGCGCCCGCGCTGCGTCCGCCGATGCGCCCCCTGGCGCCGCCCGCGCCGCCCCAGGCCCCGCCGGCGCCCGAGGCTGCGCTCTTTGTGGGGCCGCCGATCTCGGACTCGCTGGCGCACATCGTGCTCCCGACGGAGGCGCTGCCTCCGTCGGAGGAGGCGGCGCCGCCGCTGGAGGAGGCGCCCGCGACGCTGTCGTCCCCGGCGGTGGCTGCTGCTGCGCCGCCCGAGCCGCTGCGGGCCTGGGCGCGCGGCGCCGCCTTCGCCTCGGGGTTCGCGGCCCTGCTGGCGCCGCTGATCCCGGGGCAGGCGGGCTGGATCTGGGAGCGCGCCGAGGAGGTCGGCAGCCTCGGCGTCGTGGCGGGCCTCTTCCCGCTCTTCCTGGGGGCGCTGCTGGTGCTCTTTGGCGTGCTGCCGCTGCCGAGCCGCGTGCGCGCGGCAGGGGTCGGGGTGCTGGGCTGCGTGCTGGCGGTGATCTCGACGCTCTCGGCAGGCGCTGCGTCGTCGTCGATCACCACGAGCCTCTGGGGGATCGGGCTGCTCGGGCTGGCGTTGCCCCTGGGGCTCTTCTGGCACGCAGGCGCCGGGAGCGCCGCGAGCCGGGTCGGGATCGTGCTCGGCCTCCTTGGGCTGGCGTCGGTCTACGCCTTCGCTCAGGTCGGGCCGGATCTCTCCGTCCTGGGCTGGGCGCTGGAGCGCCGCGCTGACGCGCCCCTGGCCGCCGGGATCCTCCTCCTCCCGCTGGCCCTCGCCCTGGCGAGCCTCGCGCCGCTGGCGCTTGAGCGCGCCCGCGCCCTCGGCGCCCCCCTCGGCGCCGCCCTGGCCCTCTGGGCGCTCCTCGCCGGTCCAGCCCTGGGGGTCGCCAGCGCAGGCGACGCGGGCGGCGGCGCCACGCTCGGACTCCTGGGCTGCGCGCTGGTGCTCTCGGTGGGGGCGGGGCTGGGGGCGCTCCTGAGCGGCCTCGACAAGCCGAGGTCGGCGTGAGCCTCTTCGCCCCCGACGCGCTGGAGGGCCGGGTGATCCTCGTCGCTGGCGCCAGCGGCGGGATCGGGCGCGAGGTGGCCCTGCACCTCGCGCGGGCGGGCGCTCGTCTCCTCCTCACCGGGCGCCGCGGCGACGCCCTCCGCCTCCTCGTCGAAGAGGGGCTCGCCCTGGGGCGCCCTCCCGAGAGCCTGGAGATCCTCGCCGCAGACCTCCTCCGCCCCGAAGGCGCCCCCGGGATCGTCCAGCGCGCCCTCGCGCGCTTCCAACGCCTGGACGCGGTCGTCAACGCCGCAGGGCTCGGCGCCTTTGGCGCCTTCCACTCCGCTCCCGTCGAGGCCCATTGGGCGCAGATCGAGGGCAACCTGGGCGTCGCCGCCCGCCTGAGCCACGCCGCGCTCCCCGCGCTCCTCGCCAGCCGTGGCCGCTTCGTTCAGCTCGTCTCCGGGCTGGCGACCTCTCCGCGCCGCGAGGCCGCCGCCTACAGCGCTGCCCAGCACGGCCTTCAGGGGCTCATGCACAGCCTCCGCCTGGAGTATGGCGCCGCAGGCGTCCGCTTCTCTCTCGTCGCCGTCGCAGGCGCAGGCGTGGACACCCCCTTCTGGGCCAACGTCCAGCCTCGCGTCGATCGCAGCGCCATGCTCCCTCCCTCCGCCGTGGCTGAGGCCGTCCTCCAGGTGCTCCAGAGCGAGGGCCGCCTGCATGTGGATGAGGTGCGGCTTCGGACGACGTGACCCCCCCGGGGCCGTAACGTCTGGCCTGCTCGGCCCGACGAACGGCCCCGGTCCCCCCGTGACGGCAACCCCCCCGGGGCCGTAACGTCTGGCCAGCGCGGCCCGA
>CAUJGC010000062.1 GCA_963169075.1 Myxococcota bacterium | reverse complement strand
ACGCCCTCGGCGTAGCGGTTCGGGTCCAGGTGACAGTGGGTGTCGATCAGCTCCAGCTCCGCTCCGCTCACGCTCCCTCCTCCTCGCTCATGTTGTCTGCGGCGCCGGGGGAGCCCCCCAGCGCGCGCCTCACCTCGGCGCGGACCTCCGCGCGGGGGTCCTCCCGCGCCGCCTCCAGCGCCGCCCGCGCCGACGGCGCGTCGATCCACCCCCGCGCCAGCGCCGCCGGGTCGGCGTGATAGTCCTGCGGTGCCCGCAGGATCGACGCCAGCTCCTCCACGAAGCCCTCGCCGCCCCACCGCCCCGCCTGCTCGATCGCCAGCCCCCGCGCGTCCTCCCGGCGGTGCTGCATCAGCCGCCGCAGGAGCCCAGGCCCCTCCGGCGCGCCCATCCGCACCAGCGCCCCCGCCGCCGCCGCCTGGATGAGCCGGTGGGTCAGCCACCCCGTCGCGCGCCCGCGCAGGCACGCCGCCGCCTCCGCGCCGCCCAGCGCCCCCAGCGCCTCGCAGAGGCGCAGCCCGTGGGGCAGCCGCCCCGAGCCCTCCTGGAGCCGCGCCAGCAGCGCCGCAGGCACCGCCGCGCCTGACGGGCGCTGCCGCGCCAGCTCCGCCCACGCCGCCGTCGCCCGCGCCGCCTCGTCGCCCCGGAGCCGCCCCACCGCCGCCTCCACCTCCCCAAGCAGCGCGACCTCCCCAAGCGCCGCCAGCAGCTCCACCGCCGCCGCCGCCGCGCCGCCGTCGCGCCCTGCCAGCGCCGCCCGCGCCGCGGCCACCGCGCCGGGGCCCTGCGCGCCCAGCGCGTGCGCCGCCGTCAGCCCCTGATAGCGCAGCGCCCCCTCCCCGGCCCCGGCCGCCGCCAGCGCCGCCTCCCGCGCCGCCTCCCAGCCCGCTCCCTCCAGCGTCGTCGCCTGACGCCCCGCCTGCTCCAGCGCGAAGAGGCACGCCAGGCGCCGCCGCGCGCTCCCCTCCACGCTCAGGGACGCCACCGCCGACAGGACCCCCTCCTCGTGGAGCGACGCCGACGCCACCGCCAGCGCCGCTGCCTCGCGCACCCCCCGGTGCGGATCGTCCAGCGCCACCTCCAGCGCGCGCCAGACCGCCCACGGGGACGACGACGCCTCCTGAGCCCACGCCTCGACCGCGCTCAAGCGCGCGACGTGGTAGGGATGGGTCAGCTCCGCCTGATCCGCCACGCTCCTCCTCCTCGTTGAGCCTGTCCTTGGGGGCGCTCGCCCTGCGCGGGCTCGCGCGAGGCGCTACCTGAAACGCGCCGCGACGCAGAACAATCCCGCGCGCCACACGACGCCAGATGGTCAAAAATGACCTACATGGTCAAAAACGACCAGGCGAGTGGTCCAAAACGACCACTCGCCGCGCCCCCCTGACGCCTCGACTCGGCCAACACGGCGTCCAACAAAGTGGCCCAACGCTTGCTCTATGGCGACCCGTGGTCGGCCCCCTCTCCCTGGCGAGGCTCCTCTCTCCAAGACAGGGCTCTCCTCGATCTCTCTTGAGGATCGTCTCTCTCCCGATCCTCACCCGCCCGCCGGTCGCGCTGCGACGAGAGAGGAACCTCTCCTCGTCGCAGGCGGTGTACGGGCCCGGGTCCGACAGCGACGCGGCGCTTTGTTGTTAGCCCGACGCTGGCTCGCTCCCTCACGAAAGGATCGGACGCTGCATAACCCTCTCATGCAAGCCCGGTCCTTTCGCTTTTCTTGCCCAACCCCGCGCAGCATCCCCTCGCTCGACGCTGCGCTCGACCCCCTCGGCGCCGTAACCTCCGGCTCCGCTGCGCTTCGCCGGAGGAACGGCCCCGGCTCCCCCCATTCCGGGGGAGCACCGACCTCGCTCCGCTCGCCACACGCTCGCTACGCTCGCCCCCTCCCTCGCCCCAGCGACCCGTCGGTGTCCCCCCGTCACGGGGGGGACCGGGGCCGTTCGTCCAGGCTTTGCCTGGACGTTACGGCCCCGGGGGGGTTGCCCGTTACGGGGCCGGGGGAGTCACCGCGACCAGAAGCGGCGCGGCGGATGCGCGCCGTAGCGACGCCAGAACATCACCAGCGGCGCCTCCAGATCGCTGTCCATCAGGATCGTCAGCCGCCGCGAGGCCCGCAGCAGCCCCGGCAGCCCCACCGCCCGAGCGCTCTCCAGCAGCCCCAGGTGGAACGCCGCGCGGCGCGCCTCCTCGGTGGGCACCACCCGGGTGCCCCGCAGCTCCGGCTGGCGCAGCACGCCCATCAGGCTCAGCTCACGCACCACCCAGAGCACCTCCGCGTGGAGGTTGAAGGCCCCGAGGCGCTGCCAGAGCCGCGCGTAGACCTCGGAGGCCTCCAGCTCCGGCAGCTCCGCCACCCAGCTCTCCGCGCCGCGCAGCGCGCGCGCCAGCATCAGCACCAGGTGCAGCTCCCGGAAGAGGTCCGGACGCCCCCCGAGACCCTGCTCGAAGAGCTCGTCCAGCAGCCGCTCCGCCGAGCCCGGCGCGTCGAAGAGCGCCCCGTAGAAGCCCGCGCTCTCCAGCACCCCGAAGCCCACCTCGCCGTCCTCCGGGTGACGCAGCAGCGACACCGCCAGGCAGGACAGCTTGAAGAGGAAGCGCGCGCGCGTCCCCTCGCTCCAGCCGCCCTCACCAAAGGCCGCGAGGCCGTGCTCGTCAGCGCGGAGCGCCGGGCGCTCCTCCACCTCCATCCACCACTCCAGCAGCTCGCGGACGTTCTCCGCGCGCGCCTCCTCGTCGGGCTCCAGCTCCGCCGCCCAGGCGTCCGGGTCCGCAGGCTCCGCCGACATCGCCTCGCGCACCCGCTCCAGCGGCGCGCCCGCCGCCAGCGCCGAGAGGTGCGGCGCAGGCTTCAGGAGCCGCGCCTCGATCACCTCCTGCGCCTGGGGGCGCGGCGCCGAGATCGCCGCCAGCAGCGCCGCAAACTGCTCCGCGCTCACGCCGCATGACGCACCGCCGCCACCGCCGCCACCGGCTGGCGGCGCGCTGACCGGCGCTGGCGCAGGCGCAGACCGCTGCGTCGGCGCAGGCGCCGCAGGCGCCGCCGCAGGCGCCTCCTCCGGCTCATCAACAGCAGACTCCCCGGCCGACCCGGCGTCGTCCTCCCCGGCGTCGCCACCGGAGGCCTCGGCGGCGTCAGGCGCGTCGTCGGCGCCCTCGTCAGCGCCCTCGTCGGCGCCGAAGAGCTCGTCCTCCGCCTCCTCCTCCAGCAGCTCGTCCACGTCGATGGAGGCGATGTAGGTCTTGCTCTCCTCGAACTTGCGCCCCGGCGCCCAGCGGATGCCCAGCACGCGGATGCGGTCGGTGGCCTGGAGCCAGCAGAGCCAGTTCTTGAAGTGCGGCAGATCCACCCGCTTGCCCGGGTAGACGTAGGAGGTCAGCATCCGGTAGAGCTCGCTCGTCGAGTAGAGCCGCTCCTCCACCGCCTCGAAGACGTACTTCACCAGGATCTCGTTGAGCCCCGCCAGGCGTATGAAGAGATCCGCCTTGCGGCGGTCCTCGTTGGCCTGGTCGATCCAGGCGTTCGCCCAGGTGCCCAGCGACACCGAGCCCCCCTCCACCACCTTCATGTCCAGCAGCTTCGCCGTCTGGTCAAAGCTCTCCTTGTCCAGCCAGCCCTCGCCGCGCAGGTAGCGCTTGAATGTCCGATCGTCAGGCTTCTCCCGCTTGACCTTCTGGTACATCGCGACGATCGCGTCGTAATACTTGGCGCCATCGCACTTGTTCAGACTCGGAAACTCAACCTGTTGCATCCGCACGCTCCTCTCGTCATTCAGTCCTCGTCCTCCACCGACTCAGCGGAGCGCCAGTAGACCAGCTCGCCCCCACGGACCACGCCGTCTACATGGCTGAAGCCCGGCACATAGGGGACCTGCCAGTAGTCCTCGACACCGAGGATCGTCAGGTCCGCGCGCCGACCGGGCGCCAGCACGCCCCGGTCCTCCAGCCTGAGCGCCCGCGCCGCTGCGCGGGTCACCGCGCGGAGGCACTCACCAGGCGTCATGCCCAGCATCGTACACCCAAGCGTCTGCACGAGTCCAAGATCCTGCGTCATCGACGTGCCCGGGTTGAAGTCGCTCGCCAGCGCCACCTCCACCCCCGCCATCAACAGCTCCCGCGCGGGCGCCCGCGGCAGCTTCGGGAAGAAGAGGTTGACCCCCGGCAGCAGCACCCCCACCACCCCCGCCGACGCCATCCCCGCCATCGCCGCCGCCGAGACGTGCTCCAGGTGATCCGCGCTCGCCGCACCCACCTCCACCGCCAGCTCCGCCGCCCCCGCCGCCGAGAGCTCGTCCGCGTGCAGGCGCGGGATCAGCCCGTGGGCCAGCCCCGCCTCCAGCACGCGCCGCGCCTCCTCCACCGTGAACGCACCCCGGTCGCAGAAGACATCGCAGAAGCGCGCCAGCCCCCGCGACGCCACCTGCGGGATCATCTCCTCGCAGACCCGCGCCACATACCCCGCCCGATCCTCACGGTAGCGCTTCGGGATCGCGTGCGCCCCCAGAAACGTCGCCTGGAGATCCAGCAGCACCTCGCCGCGCGCGTCCTCGATGGCCTGGAGCTGCTTCAGCTCCACGTCCGTCGCCAGCCCGTAGCCCGACTTCACCTCCAGCGTCGTCACCCCGAGGCGCGTCGCCTCAAAGCAACGCCCCACCAGCGCCTCCGCCAGCTCCCGGCGACTCGACGCCGCCGTCGCTCGCGCCGACGACAGGATGCCGCCGCCCGCCTCCTGGATCGCCAGGTAGTCCGCACCCAGGTTCCGCTGCGTGAACTCCAGGTGGCGCGACCCCGCGAACACCGCGTGGGTGTGGCAGTCGATCCACCCCGGCGTCACGCACGGCACCTCCTGGGACGGCCACCCCGCATAGCGCGACGGCACCTCCCCACGAGGCCCCACCCAGGCGATCGTCTCCCCCTCCCACACCACCGCCCCGTCCTCGATCATCCCCACCAGCGCCGCGTCACGCGCCCGCAGCGCCTCCAGATCCGCCGCCGGGGGCGCCGCCGTGATGGGGTCCACCCCCGCCGGCGCCATCGTCAGGACCTGACGGCCCAGGAGGATCATCCCAGGTGCCTCTTGCGTCATCTCCAGGCCTCCGCTCCGCAGCTCAACGGTCAAAGAACCCCATCCGCAGCGTCACCGTGACGCTCGCGCCGGGCTGGGTCGCCTTGGGGTAGGTGACCCCGCTCAGGGTCTTCTGGATGCACCCCTCCACCCCCTTGTCGTTCAGATCCGAGTGCAGCCGCTCCGCCTTGCTCACCTTCCCCTTCTCGTCCACCAGCAGGTTGAAGATCACCCGCCCCACCCGCGCGTAGGGGTCCTTCTTCACGTTCGACGTGTAGCACCCCGCCAGCTTCGCCGTCTGATCCTGCACCGTCGCCCGCGCCAGATCGTCGCTCTCCAGCCCGTTGGCGCTCACGCCGTTCAGCACCGCCGTCGCCTCACGCTTCACCTTCTTCGGGTCCACCACCACCGTCGCCGCCACCTTCCCGTCAGCGCCCAGGAAGAACACCTTGCCCTCGCCGCCCAGCACCACGTCCGCCTTCCCGTCGCGATCCAGGTCCTCCGCCAGCGCCGCCGTGATCTTCCCCACCTCCAGCGTCGCCAGGTTCCCCTTCGCGCGCGACCGCACGATCACCTGCGCGCCGCTGACCGCCAGCGTCTCCTCCGCCGTCCCGTCGCCGTCCAGATCAAAGGCCTGCTCCCCCAGGAGCAGCCCCGAGGGCTCCCCGCCGCCCGCGCCCGCCGCGTGATCCAGCTGCGCCGACTCGAAGTCGCGCCCCTGCTCGTTGCCCGCCCCGTCCAGGCGCAGGTAGCGACCGCGGCCCACGCTGCACTCCAGATCCGACTTGTTGTCCCCGTTCAGATCACCCGCCGCGCACGCGCCCACCTTCAACCCCGAGAGCTTGTACTCCCAGAGCTTCTGCCCGTCGTGGGTCGTCGCCGTGAACGTCGTCCCCTTGCGGCACACCACGTCCACGCTCCGATCCGCCGCGAAGTCCTGGATGAACACCTGATCGCAGGCCCCCTTCACCGACGAGATCGGATCGCCGTCGCCGCTGATGATGAACGCCGGACGACCCGCCGCGATCACGTCCAGATCCCCGTCGCTGTCCGCGTCCGCCAGCGTCAGGTCCACGCCGGGGCGACCCTTCACCGGCCACGCCCGGTAGAGCGACCGCGACCCCACGTCCACAAACGCCACCCCGTCCGGCGAGAGCGCCACGATGAGCCGACGCCCCCCCTGCTCCACCACCGTCAGCTCCGAGACGCCCTGCGCCGAGGCCACCCCCGACACCCCCGCCGCCGCCAGCAACGCACAGCAAGCCCAAACGATGCGAACCTTCATGACAACCCTCGCTCCAGCTCAAGGCCCTGCGCAGAGCACCTCCCCGCGCCCGCTGCAACGGATAACACCCCTCGCCATGCGCTTCAAGGCGACGCCCCCCGCGGGCGCTGGACGCGCGCCGCCGACTCCGCCTATACACGCCCACCGGGGGACCACCGCAGCAGCCGGGGAGGCCATCGTGCGCGGACACACCACACGCGGAAAGACCAGGCGCGGGCGCCTGGCGGCGCTGGATCGCTACCTGATCGGCCGGGAGGCCCCGCTCCTCACCCGCGCGCCCAAGGACGCCGCCGTGGTGGACGTCGGCTTCGGCGCCCGGCCCTGGACCACCCTGGAGCTGGCGGCGGCGCTGCGGGAGGCCGGCTGCGACGCCCCGGTCCTCGGCGTCGAGATCGATCCCCTCCGCGTCGAGCAGGCCCGCCGCTGCATGGGCGACGCGCCTCCAGGCGTCACCCTCCGCGAGGGCGGCTTCACCTGGTGGCAGGGCTCCGAGGAGGCCCGCCTGGTCCGCGCCATGAACATCCTCCGCCAATACCCCCCCGAGGCCTGCGCCGAGGCCCACGCCGCCCTCGGCGCCCGCCTCATCCCCGGCGGGCTCGTCCTCGAAGGGACGTGCGCGCCGCGCGGCGAGGTCCTCGTGACGCACCTGCTGCGCCGCGAGGAGGGCGGGCTGCGGCGGGAGGCCCTGCTCTTTATGAATGATTTTTCACAAGGTTTTGCACCCATCATGTTCAGAGATCGACTCCCCCAGGACCTCCGCCGGGAGGCGCTGCCAGGCGGCGCCCTGGAGGCGCTCTTCGCGCGCTGGGCGGCGTCCTGGGAGGCGACGCGGGCCGGGGCCGCGACGGCGGCGGAGGCGTTCGCGCGCAGCGCCGAGGCGCTGGCCCAGCGCGAGCCCGGCGTCGCCCCCGATCCCGCGCTGTGGGGGATGGGCGCGCTCCTCTGGCGGTGGGGGTAGAGCTGTGCTAGGGTCGCTGCCGCGCGCCGCTGAGGGCGCGCCTACCACCACGCAGCGGACGAGCAGCATGAGCGAGAGCGGAGCCCAGACCACCTTCCGGGACGTGCCCCGGACAGGCGTCATCTATGTCATGACCGAAGCAGCCCGCGCGGGCTACACCCCCGGCGACCCCGCCTGGACCAACCTGGGACAGGGACAGCCCGAGACCGGCCCCCTCCCCGACGCGCCGCCGCGCATCGAGCACCTCCCCATCGAGCTGGACGATCAGGAGTACCCCCCCGTCGCAGGCATCTGGGAGCTGCGCGAGGCCGTCGCGGACCACTACAACCGCATCTACCGACGCGGCATGGGCTCCCGCTACAGCGCCGAGAACGTCTGCATCTCCGCGGGCGGACGCCTCGCCTTGACCCGCGCCGCCTCCGCCCTCGGCAACATCCACCTCGGCCACTTCCTCCCCGACTACACCGCCTACGCCGAGCTGCTCGACGTCTTCCACGCCTTCACCCCCATCCCCATCCTCCTGGAGCCCCAGCGCGGCTACGACTTCAGCCTCGAAGAGCTGCAACGCGAGATCCTCGGACGCGGCCTCGGCGCCCTCCTCCTCTCCAACCCCTGCAACCCCACCGGCAAGCTCATCGCCGGGGAGGCCATGCGCGGCTGGGTCGCCACCGCACGCAACCTCGACTGCACCCTCCTCATCGACGAGTTCTACAGCCACTACATCTGGAACGACGCCCTCCTCGACGCCAGCCCCGGCAAGGTCAGCGCCGCGCACTACGTCGAGGACGTCGAGCACGACCCCGTCGTCCTCTTCGACGGCCTCACCAAGAACTGGCGCTACCCCGGCTGGCGCGTCGCCTGGACCCTCGGCCCGCGACGCATCATCGAGGCCATCTCCTCCGCGGGCTCCTTCCTCGACGGCGGCGGCGGACGCCCCCTCCAGCGCGCCGCCATCCAGCTCCTCCAGGATGACGTCACCCTCCAGGAGGCCCGCGCCATCCAGCGCACCTTCCGGCGCAAGCGCGACCTCATGATGAGCCGCCTCGCCTCCCTCGGCGTCACCATCGACCGCGTCCCCGACGGCACCTTCTACGTCTGGGGCAACGTCCGCAACCTCCCGCCGTCTGTCAACACCGGGATGCAGCTCTTCAGGCAGGGCCTGAGCGAGAAGGTCATCTGCGTCCCCGGGGAGTTCTTCGACGTGGACCCCGGCAAGCGGCGCGGCGGACGCCCCAGCCGCTTCCGACACCACGTCCGCTTCTCCTTCGGACCCCACGAAGACAAGGTCATGGCCGGCCTCGACCGCCTGGCCCACCTCATCCAGAACGCCGAGTGATCCTCACACACACACCCAGGTGACGCCATGAAGAAGCTCTCCCTCCTCGCCCTCCTCCTCGCCGCCTTCGCCCCCCTGAGCGCCTGCGACCTCTTCGAAGAGGTCGCCGAGCAGACCATCCAAGGCGAGGCCGCACCCCTGGCCGAAGCCGACATGCCCAACTGCTCCCGCGTCATCAACTGCTGCTCCAAGCTCAAGACCTACTCCTTCACCCCCCAGGAGGTCCTTGACGCCTGCGACGACCAGCTCTCCCCCGCCTCCGACACCCTCATCCAGTCCTATCAGGACCTCCGCGACGGCATCGAGGCCGACACCACCCTCGACGCCTCCACCAAGGCCGACCTCCTCGCGGAGCTTCAGCTCAACTACCAGAACAAGGTCGAGCCCGGCTGCCGCTGCTTCCTCGAAGAGACCGTCGGCGCCGTCTCCTTCGACGGCGTCCTCTCTCCTCTCGACTGCGAGATCGTCGAGGACGTCGGCGCCCTCACCCCGCCCGCCACCTGCAGCGACGCCACCGACCTCCTCATCGAGTTCGCCTCCGACCCCGGCGCCGTGACGGAGTGAGGTCCGAGCGGGCTGGGGTCGCAGACCTCAGCCCCCCGCCTCACTCCCGCCCCAGGCTCTTCCAGATCCACGAGGCCCGCTCGCGGAACGCGTCGGCGGCCTGGAGGTCGCCGTTGCGCTCCAGCGCGTCGGCGCAGTCGGCGTAGATCTCCGCCAGATCGTGGTGACGCAGCGCCGTGGGCCCCAGGGCGATCTCGGCCTGGGTGAGGTGCTGCCGGAGCCCCTGAAGATCACCCTGCCGCGCGTCGGCCCAGGCCAGCCCGGCGTAGGCGATCCCGGAGAGCGCCCGCAGCTCGCGAGCGGCGGCGATCTCCAGCGCCGCCTGGAAGCGCTGGCGCGCCTCGACGCTCCGACCCGCCTGGATGTCGATCGCCCCCAGATAGAAGTGGGTCTGGGCGATGTCGCGCTGCGCGCTCTGCGCCTCGAAGATCGCCAGCGCCTTGGCGTGCAGCTCCGCCGCCGCCTGGAGGTGGCCCTGCGCCCGGTGGATCTCCCCCATCACCACCAGCGTCTGCGCGAACCCGAAGCGCGCCCCGATCCCCTCGAAGAGATCCAGCGCCCGACGCGCCTGAAGCTCCGCCTCCCGCGTCCGCCCCTGGAGCATCGCCAGCTGCGCCAGATCGCGCTGGATGTACGCGATGCCGCGCTTGTCCTCCAGCGCCCGGTGCAGCTCCAGCGCCTCGGTCAAGAGGGCCCGGCTGGCGTCCAGCTCGCCGCGGTTCACCTGGAGCCAGGCCAGCTGACGCCGCGTGTCCGCCAGCGCCCAGCGATCCCCCTGGATCTGGAAGTGCTCCTCCGCCGCCACCAGATAGTGCTCGGCCTGCTCCGCGTCGCCCTGCACCCGCAGGAGCTTCGCCAGCCCAAGCAGCGCCCGGCCGATCCCCGTCCGATCCCCGATGGCCCGGCTGATCGTCAGGCACTCCCGATAGCAGGCGTCCGCGCGCGACACGTCGTTGAGCACCCGCGCCGCGTCGCCCCGCAGGAAGAGCAGGTGCGCCATCGAGAGCGTGTCACCCCGTGACTCCGCCTGCTCGAAGGCCTCGTCGAAGAGCGCCGACGCCTCGTCGTAGCGCCCCTCGGTGTAGTAGATCTCGCCCAGCGTGGAGGCGATCTGGCAGCGCAGCTCCGAATCCGCGTCCGGCAGCCGCGAGAGCAGCTCCCGCGCGTGCAGCCACGCCGCGATGCACCCCTTGATGTCCCAGGAGCGGTGCGCGGTCCGCGCCGCGCGGATCATCCACCGCAGCGCCTGCTCCCACTCCCGCGCCGCCTCGTAGTGCTCCGCGATGGACTCCGCGTGGGCGTCGGTCGCCTGATCGTAGTAGGCCTCCTTCGCCTGCGCCGCCGCCAGGTGCGCCAGGCGCGCCACCCGCCGCGTCCGCAGCTTCCGGTTCAGGACCTCCCGCAAGAGCCCCTGGGTGAACTCCAGCGTGTCCTCGGGCGCCTCCACATAGTCCTGGAGGAGCCCCTCCGCCACGAAGAAGTCCAGCGCCTCGTCCAGCGACGCCGCCAGGCTGTTCTCGCGCTCCCCCAGCTCCGCCTCCACCCGCAGCAGCAGGCGCAGCAGCTCGTAGGGGATCTGGCGACCGATGAGCGCGCAGCGCTCGATGATCTGCGCGAAGGCTTCGCCGCGGCGGTGGCGCTGGGTCACGAAGTCCAGGCGCGCCAGGAGGAGATCCGCCACCTCCGGCGGCACGGCCCGATCCAGCCCCGCCCCCGGACGCAGCTCCCACGTCCCCACGTCGCAGACCAGCAGATCGCTGTCGTGCAGAAAGCGCAGCACCTGGACGCTGTGCAGCGGGTTGCCCTCGGTCAGCTCGAAGACGCTCTCGCAGAGCGGCTCGCTGGCGTTCAGCATCGTCAGGAGCATCGACCGGCTGGAGGCCCGATCCAGCCGACCCAGCGACACCCGCGCCAGCGCCGCAGGCTCGTAGCGCTGCATCCGGCGCCCCAGCCCAAGCCACTCCTCCGCCGAGGGGCCGTCGCTGCGGAAGGTCGCCACGATCAGGAGCGGCGCAGGCGTCGCGTGCAGCCCCGGCGTCAGGTACTCCAGGAGCTGCAACATCGGCAGCCCCGCCCACTGGAGATCCTCCAGCACCACCACCAGCGGACGCTCCGCCGAGGCCCGGCGCAGCACCCGCTCGATCAGCCCGAAGAGGTTCTCGCGCCGCGCCGCGTGCTCGACGCCCCCCTCCAGCCCAAGCGCCGGGCCCGCCTCCTCA
>CAUJGC010000061.1 GCA_963169075.1 Myxococcota bacterium | reverse complement strand
GAGGGCCGAGGCGAGGCGGTGGAGGGCGGCGAGGTCGTGTTCGAGGTCGGGGTGGGCCTGGGGGAGGAGGAGCTTGAGGACGAGGGGGTGGGGGGTGAGGTCGGGGGCGTGGGCGGCGTAGACCTGGGCGGTGGAGGCGGAGGCGAGGGGGTGGGGGTGGGTGAGGCGGAGGAGGCGGGCGCGGGGTCCCAGCTCCTGGGTGAGGCGGGCTGGGAGATCGGGCTCGGGGAGGGGTTGTCCTGGGGTGAGGAGGGGTGCAAAGTGGAGCGCCTCGGGGTGATGCCGGCTGAGGTGTCGCATCGCGAGGAGGTAGGCGGCCTGGAGGGGGAGGCCGCGCAGGGCGCCGAGGAGGCGCGCGGCGCGGGGATCGCGGGCGCGGCGCGGGAGGGCGGCGACGGCGGCGAGCTGGGCGAAGAGGCGGAGGCGGCGGGGGGAGAGCATGGGAGGAGTCGATGCGGCGTCTGGAGGAAGGTTGGGGGTGGACGTGCGCGGCGCTGGAGGAGGCGGCGCCGGTGGCGCACTTTATCATCCGGCGGCCGGAGGTGCGCAACGCGTTGAGCCTGGAGGTGCTGGAGGCGCTGCGGAGCGCGGTGGAGCGGCTGGAGGCGCGGCCGGATCTGGCGGCGCTGGTGCTGCGGAGCGAGGGGGAGGCGGCGTTCGCGGCGGGGGGTGATCTGCGGGAGCTGGCGGGGCTGCGCGGGGAGGAGGCCGGGCGGGCGTTCTCGGCGCGGGTGGGCGAGACGCTGGAGCGGCTGGCGGGGCTGGAGCAGATCAGCATCGCGGCGATCGAGGGGGACGCCTACGGCGGCGGGGTGGAGCTGGCGTTGGCGTGCGATCTGCGGGTGATGGGGTCCACGTCGCGGCTCGGGCTGACCCAGGGTCGCTTCGGGGTGACGACGGGGTGGGGCGGCGGCGCGCGGCTGGTGGCGCTGGCTGGGGCGAGCCGCGCGCTGGAGGCGCTCTTGATGCAGCGGGTGCTGGACGCCCCGACCTGCGCGGCGTGGGGGCTGGCGAACCGGGTGGTGCCCGCCGGGGAGGCGGAGGCGGAGGCCCTGGCCTGGGCGACCTGGATCGGCGGCCTGGATCGGGAGCTGCGGGTGGGGATCAAGCGGGTGGTGGAGGCGGGGCAGCGGCATCGCGGCGGGGAGGCCGCGGCGGAGGAGCGCGAGATCTTCGCGCGGCTCTGGGGTGGGGCGGCGCACGAGGCGCAGCTGGCGGCCTTCCTGAAGCGGGAGCGCAGCGGAGGGGGGTGATGGTGAAGCCGATCGTGCTCTACAGCGCGTCGTGGGGGAAGGCCGCCTTGATCATGAGGTCGCTGCTCTTGAGGGTGCGGCGGTAGAAGCGCGCGCGGAGGGCGTCGGCCTGCTGGGGGGTGAGGTCGGAGTCGAGCTGGGTGAGGGCGCGGCGGCGGCTCATCCCATAGTAGAGGCTCATGGCGGCCGCAGAGGCGATGTTGAAGGACTGGACGAAGCCATACATGGGGATGCGGACGCGCTGATCGCAGGCCGCCACGAGGTCCTGGGAGACGCCGCTGTGCTCGTTGCCGAGGATGAGGGCGATGGGGCGGGAGAAGTCGATCTCCTCCAGGGGGACGGAGGCCTCCAGGTGGGTGGCGACGAGGGAGTAACCGGCGTCGCGCAGCTCCTGGGCGCAGACCTGGGGGCTGGTGTAGTTGTGGAGATCCAGCCACTTATGAGAGCCGAGGGAGACGGTGCGGGCAGACTTGAACATGAGCTGGTCGCTCAAGAGGACGTTGACGCGCTGGATGCCGAGGCCGTCGCAGGTCCGCAGCACCGCCGAGAGGTTGCCGTCGTCGTGGAGGCGGTCGAGGACGACGGTGAGGCCGTAGTGGCGGTGGGCGATCACCTCGTCGATGCGCGCGCGGCGCTCGGGGGTGACGAGGGGCTGGAGGAGGTCGATGAGCGCGCGATCGTCAGGCATGGGGGCTCCGCAGGTCGAGGGGGCAGCGCGGGGCTGCGACGGGCGGAGGTTACGCAGAGCCGCCCCGGGATTCAAGGTGGCTCAACGATCTGGGGGGCGCGCTCTCAGATGTCTGAGGGGGAGAGGGGCCGCGGCGAGGGCGAGAGGTCTCATTGCGGGCAGTTTCATCGATTGAATCGAGGAACAACCCCTCTCCTCGCCGCGGGACGGCTCACCTCAAAGCGAAGACCGTGCCACCTCGCTGGGGGGGATGGCTGAAAAATCGACGCGTGGCCTCAAAAAAGGGCTTGCGGGGGGGGAGGTCCTGTGGCATACACACTCACCGCGCGTTGGCGCTCTCCTGTGAGGAGGGATGGCCGAGTGGTTGAAGGCACCGGTCTTGAAAACCGGCAAGGGTCACACCTTCGTGGGTTCAAATCCCACTCCCTCCATAGGGCGAAGGATGGCCTTCCAACGGCGAGGTTGCCCTGGAGAGGTGGCCGAGTGGTCGAAGGCGCTCGATTGCTAATCGAGTATGGGCTAATCCCCCATCGAGGGTTCGAATCCCTCCTTCTCCGCTGAAGGCAAAAAAAACCGCTTGACAGGAAGCGGTGGATGCCTTAGATGAGTTCCTCGCCTCGGGTGACCGAGGAAGGAAGGCCCCGAGAGGGGTCGTGGTGAGCACTCGTAGCTCAACTGGATAGAGCAACGGTCTACGGAACCGTAGGTTAGAGGTTCGAATCCTCTCGAGTGCGCTGGGTGGCCGCGATGCGGCCACCCATTATGGTTTTATGGCCTTGTCACGACGGGCACGCAATCACCCTGAGTTTATGGCTCAGGCCCTGGAGCTGGCGCGAGAAGCCGCCACAGCCGGGGAGGTTCCCGTCGGCGCGATCCTCGTCGTAGAGGGTCAGGTGCAGGGTCGCGGCGCCAACCGCCGCGAGCAGGTGAGCGACCCGCTGGGTCACGCTGAGCTGATCGCGATCCGGGAAGCCGCGAGCCGACTGAAGACGTGGCGTCTGCCGCGGAGCACCCTCTACGTCACCCTCGAACCCTGCGTCATGTGCGCCGGGGCGATCCTCCAGGCGAGGATCGAGCGGGTGGTCTTCGGGGCGCGTGACCCCAAGGCGGGCGCTGCCCGCTCGCTCTATGCCCTCCTGGAAGATCCCAGGCTCCCCCACCGGGTGCAGGTGATCGAAGGGATCATGGAGGCCGAGTGCAGCGCGCTCCTCAAGGACTTCTTCCAGAGGCTCCGCGAGGCGAGACAAGACCCATAGAAGAGCCGCGTTTCGGAGAGATGGCCGAGTGGTTGAAGGCGCTTGACTCGAAATCAAGTTTGCGCGAGAGCGTAACGAGGGTTCGAATCCCTCTCTCTCCTCTCGGATGGGCCCCTGGCTCCTCCGACCTTTGATGTCGCTGTCGTCGGCCCGAGGATCCTCCCTGGAGAGGTGACCGAGTGGTTGAAGGTGCACGACTGGAAATCGTGTGTGCGTTAACAGCGTACCGAGGGTTCGAATCCCTCCCTCTCCGCTGCACAATGCGGACGAAGTTCCTTGAAGATTTCTCTTGAAAACTTCCGAACTTTGAAGTATTGTGCCTGACAGATCGACGGTGACCGCGAGACGGTCACCAGGGTCCCGCGTGGCGCTCAAGCGCCCGCAGCCCGCGATGACGATGTCCTGGGGCCTCCAACCCCAGCGAAGACGGCCGCATCGCGAGGCGTCGAATGTGCTGCACGGTAATCCGCCAGGCCCGGGAGGGAGCAACGGGCTGTGCTACCACATGTCGGCGTCTCGCAATGCGGCCGTCTCTGTTTTTGCGTTGAACCCCAGCCCCTACGAGGTCCGGGATGGAGGCACCGCTCCAGCACATCTTCCGCTGGGATCTGGACAAGACCTACCTCCAGACCGAGTTCGACACCGTCTCCGATCTGGTCCGGACCTTCCTCCAGAGCCCCGAGGAGAAGTCCAACGTCCCCGGCGCCGACGCGCTCCTCCGCGAGCTGCTCCGCCCCGCCGTCCAGGGGCGGCGGATCGTGACGTTCATCAGCGGCTCACCCCAGCAGATGCGCGCGGTCCTGGAGAAGAAGCTCCGCCTCGATGGGATCGAGCCCGCCAGCTTCGTCCTCAAGCCCAACCTGGAGAACCTGCTCCGCCTGCGCTTCCGCGCCCTCCGCGGACAGGTCGGCTACAAGCTCCAGGCGCTGCTGGAGGTCCGCCAGCACACGCCCACCGTCGCGGAGACGCTCTTTGGCGATGACGCCGAGCAGGACGCGCTGATCTACTGCCTCTACGACGACATCATCAACGGCGCCGTGGGCCGCGCCTACGTCGGTCAGGTGCTCCAGGCGGCAGGGGTCTACCCCGACACCGCCGAGCGCATCCTCCGCCTCATCCGCCTCAACGGCGTCCAGACCCTCCCGAGCCGCGTCTTCATCAACCTGGATCGCCGCACCCCCACCTCCGCCTTCAACCCCTACGGCGCGCGGGTCGTCCCGATCCACAACTACTTCCAGGCCGCCCTCGTCCTCTTCGGGGACGGCGTGCTCGACGCCAGCGCCGTGCTCCGCGTCGGCCTCGCCATGAGCCAGCGCAGCGGCTACACCGCCGCCATGCTCGCCAACTCGTTTCAGGATCTCGTCCGGCGGCGGCGCCTCGGCGCCAACATCGCCGTCCAGCTCGCGGAGGCCGTCCTCGTCGAGCCCGTCCCCCCGGAGATCCCCGCCGCGCTGCGCCCCGAGGCCATCACCGCCGAGTTCGCCCGGCGCCTCCGCGGCGTCTCCGACCTCGACGCCCCTCCCCTCCCCTCCCGCCTCGGCACCCCCGACTACCTGGAGCTGGTGCGGCGACGCCCGCGGCGCGCCAAGACGGCCTGATGCTGCACTGCAACATGAAGGGCGCTTCATTGTTGCATTGCACAACGCCACGTCGTATAGTGCGCCGCACCCCGGGGCGTCCGCCGATGCCCCACCCCCACACAACCTCGGAGAGCGCATGGAACTCAAGGATCTCAAGATCATCGTCACCGGCGGCGCCAGCGGTATGGGCCGTGAGTTCGTCAACCACCTCGTCGCCGCCGGCGCCCAGGTCGCCGCCGCCGATGTCAACGACGAAGGCCTCGCCGCCCTCGC
Organism: Myxococcota bacterium; assembly: GCA_963169075.1. Lineage (GTDB taxonomy): Bacteria > Myxococcota_A > Bradymonadia > Bradymonadales > CAUJGC01. Next base: position 776 of record CAUJGC010000061.1, on the reverse strand, counting down.
CGCCGAGAACGAGGGCAAGGCCGGCCGCGTCGTGACCTTCAAGACCGACGTCTCCAACGAGGAGCAGGTCACCGCCCTCATCAACGGCGCCTACGACGCCCTCGGCGGCCTCAACGCCCTCATCAACAACGCCGGCATCTTCCGCGACTCCCTCCTCGTCAAGCAGGATCGCGAGACCGGCGCCATCAAGAAGATGAGCCTCACCAACTGGCAGAAGGTCCTCGACATCGACCTCACCGGTCCCTTCCTCTGCACCCGCGAGTTCGCCGCCAAGGTCATCGAGACCAAGACCAAGGACTCCGTCGTCATCAACATCTCCTCCATCTCCCGCCACGGCAACGTCGGCCAGGGCAACTACTCCGCCGCCAAGGCCGGCCTCGTCGCAGACACCAAGCTCTGGGCCCAGGAGCTCGCCCGCTACGGCGTCCGCGTCGCCGCCATCGCCCCCGGCTTCATCGACACCCCCATCCTCCAGGGCATGCGCCCCGACGCCCTCGAGATGATGATCAAGCCCGTGCCCCTCAAGCGCGTCGGCACGCCCCACGAGATCTTCCTCGGCGTCAAGTTCATCATCGAGTGCGGCTACTTCAACGCCCGCTGCCTCGACATCGACGGCGGCCTCGTCCTCTGATCCCTGCCTGCTGAGGGGTGGGCGCTGCCCACACCCGCTCAAGGGGGAGTCCCCCTTGAGAATCCCCATAATTTTCCGTGCAAAAAACGAGGGTGCTCGGCCCCTCCGGGCGGCGCGCCGCCCGGAGGGGCCGAGCACCCTCGTT
>CAUJGC010000060.1 GCA_963169075.1 Myxococcota bacterium | reverse complement strand
ACCCCACCAACAACAACCCCGACAACAACAACGGCCAGAACCCCACCCCGTCCAGCGGACTGGGCGGCAGAAGCGTCGGCTGCGCCGCCGCCCCCGGACGACCCGGCCCCCTCCACGGGATCGCCTGGCTCGCCCTCGCCGCCTTCGCCTGGACCTGGCACCGGAGGGCTGCACGATGAACCGACGCTGGACCCGCGCCACCCTCCTCGCCGCCCTCCTCGCCGCGGGCGCCTGGACCCTCACCGCCGACGCCAACCCCGCCGTCGATGACGACGCAGGCACCTGGCTGGACACCTTCTCCGCAGGCCAGCGCGTCCCCGGCCGCAGCCTCTCCCTCGGCGCAGGCGTCACCCTCGCAGGCGATGCGGCCGACGGCTTCATCGCCCTCGCCGTCCCCACCCGCCCCCCCCAGCCCGGCTTCATCGTCCAGGCCGACTGGTCCAGCGGACTGGAGCCCGAGGCCCCCTCCACCACCCTCGCCGGGGAGCGACACCTCCGCGCCGCCTCCGCCAACGTCCTCTACGAGAACTTCCCCGGACGCCTCGTCCTCGCCCCCCTCGTCATCGAGCAGCCCGGCGCCGTGCCCTTCACCCGAGGCCCGGCCGCGCCCATAAAAACCAATCAAAATATAGTTCAATTTTATGCATATGCAGGCTCCTCCGTCAACGCCCCGGAGCCCAGCCAGTCCCGCACCGCCTTCCTCTTCTTCCACCGCGATCTCCAGACCGGGGACCTGAGCCTCGTCTTCGTCTCCAACGAGCGCCTCTCCCAGGGCGGCACCAACAACGCCAGCGTCTACTGGGACTTCTGGCCCCTCCCCGAAGGCTCCGGCGTCGCCGTCTCCGACGACGCCCCCGAGTTCACCGTCCAGACCCGCAGCCGCGACGGCGTCGATGTCCGCGTCGGAGAGGGCCGCTGGAACTGGGACACCTGCTGCTCCGATGGCGGCGCCCTCAACCTCCCCTCCTCCACCTTCCTCCTCAACGCCCAGATCGTCGGCGGACGCAACGAGTCCCTCACCAACTTCTGGATCGACAACTACGACCTCCGCTTCTACTCCGAGCTGGACGACAACGCCTACACCACGCTCCTCCTCACCCAGCCCGCCAGCTTCAACGCCATGCCGGGGGACACCATCTCCATCTCCGGCGCGCTCACCGGCTCTCTGGAGTCCGTGCCCTTCGACCTCGGCCCCCGCGAGGGCCTCGTCCGCTGGGGACAGCTCCGCTTCGACGCCGAGATCCCACCCGGCGGCGACCTCGCCTTCTACGTCCGCTCCGCGCCCGACGCCGACGCCCTCCAGCGCGCCCCCTGGCAGGGCCCCATCGCCGCCTCCAACACCGACCTCAACGGGCTCCTCCAGGACGGTGACCGCTTCTTCCAGTACCGCGCCGAGCTGACCATCCCCGACCCCTACGACACCCCCGCCGAAGCCGACGCCCTCCTCAAGCTCAACGAGGTCCGCGTGGACTTCACCGAGGTCTTCGACGACGCCCTGGAGCCCGATGGATACGCCATCAGCGCCGCCATCGCCCCCTCCCCGGCACCCCTCGCCTGGGGCGAGGTCCGCTGGGAGGCCACCCAGCGCGAGGAAGACGGCGACGTCGTCCTCGTCGATGTCCTCGACGGCGCCACCTTCGAGGTCTTGATCGAGGCCGTCCCCTCCGGCACCCCTCTGGACATCATCGACCCCGTCGAACACCCCTCCCTCCGCCTCCGCGCCCGCCTCCACACCGACAACACCGACCCTGCGCGCTCTCCGGCCCTGGAGCAGTGGGGCGTCACCTGGATCGTGGACAGCGACGAGGACGGCATCCCCAACACCCGCGACAACTGCCCCTACCTCTTCAACCCCGGCCAGGAGAACCGCGACGGCGACGACCAGGGCGACGTCTGCGAGGACGACCTCGACAGCGACGGCGTCCTCAACGACGACGACAGCTGCCCCCTCGTCCCCAACCCCGGCCAGGAGGACCACGAGGGCGACGGCCTCGGAGACGTCTGCGACATCGACGATGACAACGACGGCGTCGCAGACGTCGTGGACAAGTGCCCCCTCATCCCCGACCCCACCCAGAGCGACCTCGACGGCGACGGCTTCGGAGATGTCTGCGACATCGACATCGACGGCGACGGCCTCACCAACGCGCAGGAGGCCGAGGTCGGCGCCGACCCCACCGACCGCGACAGCGACGACGACGGCGTCATCGACGGTCAGGAGCCCCGCTGGGATGAGGACGCGGACGACGACGGCCTCCCCGCCGTCATCGACCCCGACAGCGACAACGACGGCCTCACCGACGGCCTGGAGCTGGGCCTCACCGAGCCCGACACCGACACCGACCTGAGCGCCGGCAACTTCACCCCCGACGCCGACCCCGCCACCACCACCGATCCCAACAACCCCGACACCGACGGCGGCGGCGCCAACGACGGCGTCGAGGACATCAACCGCAACGGACGCCTCGACCGCGACCCCGACAACCCCGAGACGGACCCCAACAACCCCGGCTCCGAGCGCGGCTTCCCCAGCGGCGGCAACAACACGCCCGGCAACAACAACCCCGGCAACAACGCGCCGGGTAACAACAACCCCGCCAACAACAACCCCGCCAACAACACGCCAGGCAACAACAACCCAGCCAACAACGACCCGGGCAACAACAACCCCGTCAACAACGGCGGCAGCGGCGACAACGGCGCGGGGGCTGGCGCCTCCAGCGGCGCCGCTGATGACGGCTGCGCCGTCGCGCCGGGCGCGTCGCATCCCGCGGCGCTGCCGGGGCTCCTCCTGGCGCTCGGCCTCGCGCTGGCGGCGCGGAGGCGCCGTTGAGCCTGCCGCGCCGGGGCGCCGGGCGCCGCGCCGCGGCGGCGCTCGGGCTCCTGGGCTGGGCGTGGGC
>CAUJGC010000059.1 GCA_963169075.1 Myxococcota bacterium | reverse complement strand
GGGTCTCGAAGCGCTTGGAGGGGAAGTCGGCGCGGCGCTCCGCGAGGTGGAGTGAGGTGTTGCAGTCGTGCCAGACGCCGAGGAGGAGGATCCAGCCGTCGAGATCGTAGACCCTGGCGAGGGGGGAGGCGTCTCCGAGGTCGCTGTCGAGGGCGTGGCCGCGGGTGACGAACTCGGCGCAGGGGCCCCGGGCGAGGAAGGAGGCCTGGGGGTGGGCGGAGCGCCAGACGTCGGGCATGGCGCGGAAGCACTCGGGGATGACGCCCATGCCGCGGGTGGGGGTGACGGCGGGGTCAAAGGGCGGCATGGACTCGCGGATGATGGGCCACCAGGCCTCGGGGACGGGGGGGTTGCACCAGGCGGAGGGCTCGGAGAGCTCGGAGGTGTGGGCGGGCATGACGAGGGTGCCCGCGGGGCCGAGGGCCTCCTGGAGGGCCTGGATGACGGCGACGGGGCCGCCGCAGACCCAGCCGATGGAGGAGAGGGAGGAGTGGACGAGGAGGGTCATGCCCTGCCGGACGCCGAGGGCCTCCAGGTCGCGTCGCAGGGTCTGGACGGTCTGGGGTCGTGCGGGGTCGCGGTTGATGGCGTACTGTTCGCTCATGGGGCACCGGAGCGGTGGGTTGGGTGCGCGAGGCGGCCCCTGCGCGCGGACCGGATGGGGGACTCTAGCGCAAGGCGCGCCCGATGCCCAGGGGGACATGCGTCCTGGGAGGCGCGGGGGCTTGGGCAGCGCGGCGGGGTGGTGTAGGAGGAGGTGAGGGCGCGGGTGCGGGCCACCCGCGCGATGATCAAGGAGGAGCGATGCGAGAGATCCAGGTGGACGTGGCGATCCTGGGGGCGGGGACGGCAGGGCTGACGGCGCGGCGCGCGGCGGAGAAGGCGGGGGCGTCGGCGGTGCTGATCGATCCGGGGCCGCTGGGGACGACGTGCGCGCGGGTGGGGTGCATGCCGTCGAAGCTCCTGATCGCGGCGGCGGAGGCGGCGCACAGCGCGGCGGGCGCGCACCGCTTCGGGGTGGACGCGCGCTACACGGTGGACGGTCGCCGGGTGATGTCGCGGGTGCAGGAGCTGCGGGACTTCTTTACGGGCTTCGTGCTGGAGTCCAGCGCGGAGCTGGAGGCCAGGGGGCTCCTGCTGCGCGGCGCCGGGCGTCTGGTGGACGCCCACACGGTGCGCGTGGGGGAGGAGGTGGAGGTGAAGGCCCGGGCGATCGTGCTGGCGACGGGCTCGACGCCGACGATCCCGCCGCCCTTCGCGTCGCTGCCGCGCGAGCTGCTGATGACGAACGAGGAGGTCTTCGAGCTGGAGGATCTGCCCGAGAGCGTGTTCGTGGTGGGCGCGGGCGTGATCGGGCTGGAGCTTGGGCAGGCGCTGCACCGCCTGGGTGTGCGGGTGCAGCTCGTGGGGCGCGGCGGCCAGGTGGGGGTGCTCCGCGATCCGAAGCTGGTGCAGCTGGGGGCGTCGCTCTTCGCGGAGGAGCTGGACGTCCACTTCGACGCGCAGGCGCTGGAGGCCGAGGAGGAGGACGGTCAGGTCCGGGTGCGCTTCATCGGCCGCGACGGGCGCCTCCAGAGCGGCCGCTTCGCCCGGGTGCTGGTGGCGGCGGGGCGGCGTCCCAACCTGGCGGCCCTGGGGGCGGTGGAGGTGCCGCGGGACGCGCGGGGGCTGCCGCGCTTTGATCCCACCACGATGCAGCTCGGGGACACCCACCTCTTCATCGCAGGCGACGTGAACAACGACCGCACCCTCCTGCACGAGGCCGCCGACGAGGGCCGGATCGCCGGCGAGAACGCCGCCCGCTGGCCCGAGGTGCACTGCCATCCTCGCCGCGCCCCGCTGGCGGTGATGTTCACCGATCCGCAGATCGCCGTGGTGGGCGAGCCCTTTGACCAGATGGGGTGCGACACGCACCGGGTGGGGGCGGTGGACTTCAGCCGCCAGGGCCGGGCGCGGGTGATGGGCATGAACCGCGGCGCCCTCCGGGTCTACGGCCGCGCAGGCACCGGCGAGCTGCTGGGGGCCGAGATGATCGGCCCCCACATGGAGCACCTGGCGCACCTGCTTGCATGGGCCGTCCAGCAGCGGATGACCGTGGCGCAGGCGCTGGAGATGCCCTTCTACCACCCCGTGCTGGAGGAGGGGCTGCGCACCGCCCTCCAGGACCTGCACCACAACCTGAGGATGGCCCGCAAGCCCGGCGAGCCCTGCGCCGAGTTCGGCCCGGGGACCTGAGCGTGGCCTCCCCCCGGCGGGTGCTGCTGGCGATGGCGGTGGGCGTGGGCGCCATCGCCTTCGCTGCGATCTTCTTCAAGAAAGTCGAGCTGATGCACCCGCTGGCCAAGTCCGGGGTCCGCCTGGCGATGGCCTCCCTCCTCCTGAGCCCCTGGGTGGTGTCGGGCTGGCGCCGCGGCGCCCTCCGGGGGCGCTGGGGCTGGGGCGCCCTCTGCGGCGCCCTCTACGCCCTCCACTTCGGCGCCTGGGTGTGGTCCCTGGAGCTGACGACGGTGGCCGCGTCGGTCACGCTGGTCACCGCGACCCCGCTCCTGCTCGCCTGCGTCGGCCTCCTCACCGCTCAGGACCGCCCCACCCCCCGCACCTGGCTCGGCCTCGGCCTCGCCGCCATCGGCGTCGCCGTCATCGGCGGGGCCGATCTCTCCGCCTCGCCGCAGGCCCTCGTCGGGGACGGGCTGGCGCTGGTGGGGGCCGCCGCCATGGGCGCCTACCTCCTGGCGGCGCGGCGCCTCGGCGCCACCCTGGAGGTGCTGCCCTTCATGGGCGTCGCCACCGGCGTCGGCGGCGCGATCCTGCTCGGGCTCTCCGCCGCCCTCGGCCTCCCGCTCACGCCCCCCTCCTGGGAGGCCGCAGGCTGGCTCGCCCTCGCGGCGCTCGTCCCCCAGCTCGTCGGCCACGTCCTGCTGACCTGGGCCGTCCGACACGCCACCCCCACCCAGGTCGGCCTCGCCACCCTCGGAGAGCCCGTCGGCTCCACCCTCCTGGGCTGGCTCTGGCTCGGTGAGGTCGCCTCCCCCCCGGTCCTCCTCGGCTGCGGCGTCGTCCTCGCCGCCCTCCTCGTCAGCCTCCGCCCGCCACCCCACGCCCCGCCAGCGCCCTCCACCCCCTGAGGGCGCCGCTGCGTTTCTGGCACGGAGTGGCGCTTGGGGCTTCCTTCGCCGTGCTGGATCTGCTAGGTTGCGCCCGATGCTGAATGGTGATTCATTCAGCCCGCTTCCCTCCACCCAGGCGACGCGAGCGCGCCGCCCTCAGCCCCAAGAGCACGCCATGCAGATCTACAACGCCCCCCTCAAGGAGATCCGCTTCCTGCTGGAGGTCTTCGGCTACAACGAGAAGGTCGCCAGCCTCTCCCAGTTCGAGGACTACGACCTGGACTCCGTGATGGCGATGATGGAGCAGACCGCGCGCTTCTGCACCGAGAAGATGCTGCCGCTGAACCGCAAGGGCGACCAGGACGGGCTGATCTTCGACCCGGAGACGCAGAGCGTGAAGACCCCCGAGGGCTTCAAGGCGCTCTTCGCCGCCGCCCGGGAGCAGGGCACCATGGGGCTGACCGCGCCGGTGGAGTACGGCGGCCTCGGCGCGCCGCAGACCGTGGGCATGATCACCAGCGAGCTGGCGACGGCCACCAACAAGAGCTTCTCCATGTGCGGCGGCCTCACCCACGCCCTGGTGGACGCCCTGGTCGCCCACGGCGACGACTGGCAGAAGGAGACCTTCCTCCCCAAGCTGACCAGCGGCGAGTGGACCGGCACCATGTGCCTCACCGAGCCCCACTGCGGCACCGACCTCGGCCTCCTCACCACCAAGGCCGAGCCCGAGGGCGACGCCTACCGCCTCACCGGCACCAAGATCTGGATCACCTTCGGTGAGCACGACCTGGCCGACAACATCATCCACCTCGTCCTGGCCCGCCTGCCCGGCGCCCCCGAGGGGATCAAGGGCATCAGCCTCTTCCTCGTCCCGAAGTTCGATCTGGACGGCACCCGCAACCCGATCTTCTGCACCGGCCTGGAGCACAAGATGGGCATCCACGCCTCCCCCACCTGCGTCATGAGCCTGGAGGGCGCCAAGGGCTGGCTGGTCGGTGAGGCCCACAAGGGCATGCGCGGCATGTTCACCATGATGAACGCCGCGCGCCTCCTCGTCGGCCAGGAGGGCGTCGCCATGGGCGAGATCGCCTACCAGACCGCGCTGGCCTTCGCCAAGGACCGCCGCCAGGGCCGCTCGCTCGACCCCGCCAAGCAGGAGGAGGGCGCCAAGGCCGACAACATCATGGTCCACCCCGACGTGCGCCGGATGTTCCTCAACATCAAGTCCACCCAGGAGGCGCTGCGCGGCCTCGCCTACTGGATCGGGGTCAACCTCGACCTCGCCCACAGCCACCCCGACGCCAAGGTGCGGGAGGACGCCGATGATCTCGTCGCCCTCCTCACCCCCATCATGAAGAGCTTCGGCACCGAGCGCGGCTTCCTCAACATCAACGAGGCCATGCAGATCTGCGGCGGCGCGGGCTACACGACCGATTGGTCCATCGAGCAGTACCTCCGCGACTCCCGCATCGCCCTCATCTACGAGGGGACCAACCACATCCAGGCCCTCGACCTCATCGGCCGCAAGCTGCCCCGCAACAACGGCCAGCTCTACATGAAGTTCAACGAGCACATCTCCAGCTTCATCCGCGAGAACAAGGACGACGCCGCGATGGCTGAGTTCATCGCCCCGCTCAAGGAGGCCTCCAAGCGCCTCGGCCAGGTGACGATGAACCTCGGCATGAAGGGGATGCAGGACCCGGAGGAGGCCGCGGCGGTGGCGTCTCCCTACCTCAACCTCTTCGCCTACACCGCCCTGGCCTACGTCTGGTGCGTCCAGGTCAAGGCCGCCCTCGGGCGCGGCGACGCCTACGGCGCCACCAAGGTCAAGACCGCCCGCTACTACTTCCAGAACGTCCTCCCCGAGTCCGACGCCCTCGTGAAGATCATCGAGGCCGGCAAGGCCAACATCATGGATCTGAGCGTGGACGAGTTCTGAAGATAAGATGGGGGTCTGGGGGCGGGGCCCCCCCCCCCCCCCCGGGGGCCCCCCAAAAAAAAAAAAAAAAAAAAATTAAAATAGTAGAATTTTTTGGGGGGGACCACCCGCCC
>CAUJGC010000058.1 GCA_963169075.1 Myxococcota bacterium | reverse complement strand
CGCCTCGCCCGCCGACGCAGGCGGCGCCTCGCCGCCTGCCGGCGCCTCGCCGCCCTTCTTCTCCGCGTCGCGCTCCATCGGGAGGATGATGGACTTGTAGGCCAGCTCCTCCAGCTCCGCCAGCGTGACCGAGACCGTGAGCTGCGCCTTGCCCTTCTCGAAGAGCTCCTCCTCCACCTTGGCCGTCTCGAAGTTGAAGCGGCTCGGGACGCTCTCCGGGACGGGGGTCCCGCTGAGGAGGTAGGTCAGGCGGATCATCTGCCCGGTGGCGCTCCGCGAGAGCTTGGGGCGGATGGCCTCCTTGTCCTCGTCGGTCTTGAAGACCAGCTCCTTCTCCTCGATGAGGGCGACCACCTTGATCCGGCGGTTGGCCTCGTCGAGGAGGCCGTCGCGCTTGAGGCTCTCGCTGAGCTTGTCCAGCTCGCGGGCGAAGGTGTCCGAGAAGATGTCGCGGCGCAGCGCGCGGGCCTTGTCGAGCGCCTGCTTGCGGGTGGCGGGCTGCGTGCGGATGGTCTTCATCTGCTCGTAGTAGGCCACCGCCTGCTCGCGGGTCTTCTTGTCCAGGGCCAGCTCGTCGGCGCGCCGGAGGTAGAAGTCGCCCAGCGCCTCGTAGGCTGCCTCGGCGGCGTCGCCGCGATCCTTGACCGCCAGGACCTCGCGGAGCTTCTTCTCGTAGGCGTCCGGGTCGCTGTCCTTGAGGGGCTTGGCCTCGGCCATGAGCAGCTCCTGGAAGCGTCGCTCCAGGTATTGCTCCTCGGCCTTCTCCAGCTTGAGGGCGCGCGCCTTCTCGAACCACTCGCGGGCCTTGGGGAGGTCCTCTTTGCGGAGGTAGGTCTCCGCGATGCCGATGGTGGCGTCTACGCTGCCAGGCTCCTTCGCCAGCGCCGCCTGGAAGGTGGTGATGGCGACGTCGTGGTCGCCCTGGATCATGGCGATCTGCGCCTCCTGGGTGAGGGCGCGGGCGTCCTTCTCGCAGCCCGCAGCCCCAAGGGCCAGCAGGACGGTGGTGAGGAGGAGGGCGATAAGGCTTCGAGAGTTCAGGGTCATGGTGCGTTCTCTCCTTGCGCGTCACACCTGCTCACCTTGTTGGAAGCGCCGCCCTGTGTCAACCTCGCCTCGACGGCGCGCAGCGCAGCGGCGACGCGCGGGCGATGTGGCTATGCTGCGCCGCAGCGAAGCTCGTCGCTGCCGGGGTTGGGCTGTTTTATGCAGCGCGCGCCGAGGTCGTTGCTGCGGCGCAACATGCAGCGAATGCATAATCTGGAGGCGGCAGGGATGAGCTTGTTGGATCGGTGGACCGGCCGCGTGGTGGGCTTCTTTGATGACGTGCTGCTGCCCGACGAGCAGCGGGTGCAGCTGGTGCGGGCGCGTCGTGCGCTGGAGGAGGGGCGCGCGGCGGAGGCGCTGGTTTTTCTGGAGCAGATCGAGGCGCGTCGCCCAGGGCACGCGAAGGTGCTGGAGCTGATCGGGCTGGCGCGGCTGGCGCTTGGGGACGGGGCGGGGGCGTCGAAGGCGCTGCGGGAGGCGGCGCTCCAGCGCCCGGAGGGGGAGGTGCTCTGGGCGCTGGCGCAGGCGCTGGAGGCGTCGGGGGAGGTGCGCGGCGCGCGGGACGCGCTGCGGGAGGCGCAGCGGGTGGGCGTGGGGGGTGAGCTGGCGCTGCGGGTGGCGGCGTCGCTTGGGCGGGTGTACCTGCGCCTGGGGCGCGCGGATCGGGCAGCGCACGAGGTGCGCCGGGCGCTGCGCGGCGCGTCGGGGCCGGGGGTGGGGGCGGCGCAGGAGGTGCTGGGCCGCGCGCTCCTGGCGCGCGGCGAGGCGCAGGAGGCGTCGTCGTCGCTGCGGGCGGCGCGGGAGAGCGGGGAGGGGAGCGGGGAGGTGGACGCGCGCTATGGGGAGGCGCTCCTGCGGTGCGGGGACGCTCCGGGGGCGTGGGCGGTGCTGGGGGCGGCGTCGGCGTCGCGCCCGGAGGACGGAGCGACGCGGGTGCTGGCGGCGCAGGCGGCCTGGGCTGCGGGGGACGTGGCGGGGGTGGAGGGGCTGCTGGCGTCGTGGGCGGCGCGGCTGGAGGGGGCGTCGGGGCTGGAGGCGCGGGTGCTGCTGGGGCGCGCGGCGCTGCGCCGGGGGGCGTGGTCGGCGGCGCTGGGCTGGGTGGAGCCTGCGCTGGTGGAGGCGCGTGGGCTGACAGGCGCGGTGGCGGTGGTGGCGGAGGCGCGGCTGATGCAGGCCGCCGCCGGGGATCGGGTGGCGCTGGAGGCTGCCGAGGCGATGTTCGAGCGGCTGCGGGAGGTCGGCGGGGAGTCGGCGGAGGCGTGGGCGGGGCTGGGGCGCTGCCGCCTGCTGGCGGGGGCCTGGGCGGGGGCGCGTCGGGCGCTGGAGCAGGCGCGGGAGCTGGGCTCGGCGGATGGCGTGGAGGTGGAGCTGGGGCGGTGCGCGCTGGAGGCCGGGGACGTGAGCGCCGCGGTGGCGCTCCTGAGCGGCTGGGCCCAGCGGGAGGCGGGCGCCGGGGAGGCGTTGAGCGCCTGGGCGCGCGCGGCGGAGGCGTCGGGGGAGGCGGCGCGGCTGCTGGCGGCGGCGCGCGGGCGGCTCCGCCCGCCGCTGGAGGTGGCGCCGGAGGCGTCGGGCGATCCCCGGGCGGTGTCGCGGGCGGTGCAGGCGGCGGTGGCGTGGGCGGCGCAGACGCCGGGGACCGGCGAGGTGCTGGCTGGGCTGCGGGTGGCGCAGGAGGCGCTGGAGCAGCCGCTGAGCGTGGCGGTGATGGGGGAGTTCAACGCGGGGAAGTCCTCGCTGGTGAACGCGCTCCTGGGCGAGGCCATCGTGCCGATGGGGGTGCTGCCCACCACGGCCCACATCAACGTGATGCGCTACGGGACGCGCCGCGTGGCGGAGCTGCACGGCGCCGACGGCGCCGTGGAGGAGGTGGCCTTCTCCGAGGTGCGCCGCCGGGTGAAGGAGGACGAGGGCGCGGGGCAGATCGATCACCTGGAGTACCTCTACCCGCACCCCGACCTGCGCCGGGTCCACCTCTGGGATACGCCGGGGTTCAACGCCCTCAACGCCGATCACGAGGCTCAGGCCCGCCGCGCCCTGGAGCGGGCGGAGGCGATCCTGTGGGTCTGCGACGCCGCCCAGGCCCTCACCCGCTCCGAGCTGGACGTGCTGGCGGAGCTGCGGGCGCCAGAGGAGCGGGTGCTGGTGGTCTTGAACAAGGTGGATCGGCTGGGGGAGGACGCCGCCGCCCGCGCCGCCGCCGTGGCCGAGGTCGTCGCCCACCTGGAGGAGGGCCTGGCGGGGCGCGCCCTGGGCATCTTCCCGGTCTCGGCGCTCCTGGCGCTCCAGGGGCAGGGGGAGGGCTCGGGGCTCCCGCAGCTCCGGGCGGCGCTGGAGGCGTCGGTCTTCGACCGCGCCGGGCGCCTCAAGGCGCTGGAGGCGACCGCGCGGCTGGAGGGCGCCGCGGAGACGCTGCGGGGGATCTCGGCGGCGCGCCTGGCGCTCCTCCAGGGGCTCCGGGAGACGCTGGCCGGGGTGGAGGCGCGGATCCAGGCCGAGGAGGCGCGCTTCATCGCGGAGCGCATCCCTCAGGAGCAGCGTATGCTCGCGGATCAGCTCGACTTTCTGCTCACCGTCATCGAGCGCGAGATCCACGAGGCGCTCCGCCCCTCGCCTGGGCTCATGGGGGCCCTCCTGACGCGGGTGGAGCTGGCGGAGGAGGACGCCGAGTTCATCACCGAGCTGCTCGTGCAGCGCTTCAAGCAGGT
>CAUJGC010000057.1 GCA_963169075.1 Myxococcota bacterium | reverse complement strand
GGGGGCGATGGTGATGTCCTGATCGTCGAGGAAGCTGGTGCGCGGGGTGGCCCAGATGCACTTCTCCCAGATCTCTCCGGCGAAGATGGGCTGGGGCCAGGCGAGGTCTTCGTTGTCGAAGGAGCCGCAGCCGAAGACAGCGTGGAGGGCGGTGCGGTCGCGGTCCCCGGCCGCGAAGTCCTCGGGGGTGGCGTCGCAGGCCCAGGCGCTCATGTCTTCGCGGGTGAGGTCCTCGGTGAGGTGGTCGGCTTCGAGGATGCCGCAGAGGAGGAGGGTGCTGGGGCCTGCGGTGTTGAAGCAGTCCGCGATCCACTGGCCCAGCTCCTGGAGGGGGTTGGCGCCGGGCTGGAACTGGCGCGGGGTGACGAGGGTGCAGTCGTAGCCGACGCAGAGCTCCTGGCCGGGGCAGTCCCAGTGCTCGAAGCACTCGACGCAGCGCAGCTCGTCGCGGAGGCAGCGCTTGCCTTGCTGCTCGCAGCGCAGCTCCTCGGCGCAGATGTCGTAGTCGGGGTCGGAGGCGCAGCGTCCGACGGCCTGGTTGCAGAGGAAGCCGCGGGCGCACTCGGGGTCCTCGGCGCAGCGGGCACCTTCGCCGCCGCGGCAGGTGCCGCTGTCGCAGATGAGCGGCGAGGCGCAGTCGGCGTTGCGAAAGCAGTTGAAGCCGTTGCCGGCGCGGCAGACCTGGGCGGTGAGGTCGCAGACGTGGCCGCGGGTGGCGCACTCATCGACGACCTGATCGCAGCTGTCGTCCTTGCCGTTGCAGACCTCGATGGCGCCGGCGTAGACGGCGGGGTCGTTGTCGTCACAGTCGGCGCCGCGGCAGCCCTCTCCGACGCCGTAGCGGTCGCCGTCGTTGTCCTGGCAGTTCTCCAGGCAGTCTTCATCGACGCCGTCGCAGTTCTCATCGACGCCGTTGGTGCAGAGCTCGGCGGCTTCGGGGTTGATGCGTCGGTTGGTGTCGTCGCAGTCGGGGGCGATGCAGTCGGAGCCGACGCCGTAGCCGTCGCCGTCGTTGTCGATGCAGTTGACGTCGCGTCCGTCGCAGTTGTCGTCGCGCCCGTTGCCCGGGATCTCGGCGGCGCCGGGGTTGACGGAGGCGTCGTCGTCGTTGCAGTCGGGGCCGCGGCAGGCGGTGCCGTTGCCGTACTGATCGCCGTCGTTGTCGATGCAGACGCCGCACGTCTCCCCGACCTGGAGGCGGTCGGCGTCGTTGCAGTCGGGGCCGCGGCAGTCAGGGCCGATGCCGAAGCCGTCGCCGTCGGCGTCGAGGCAGTCGCGGCAGTCGGTGTTGCGGTCGCGGTCGGTGTCGTCGCAGTCGGGGCCGCGGCAGGCCTCCCCGACGCCATAGCCGTCGCCGTCGCCGTCCTGGCAGGTGGGGCAGCCCTCGAAGCGGGTGGCGTCGGCGTCGTCGCAGTCGGGGGCGATGCAGCCGTCGCCGTCGCCGTAGCCGTCGCCGTCGTTGTCGAAGCATGTAGCGCCGGGTGTAGCGTTGACGCCGTCTTCGGAGGGGGTCTCCGCCTGGGCGCAGCCGAGCCCGGCCAAGAGGACGATCCCCGCGAGCTGCCAAACCTTCGTCACCGTCCGATCCATCCCTCACCCGCCGCGATGCTGATCCTGCGCTACGCTCTCGCAGGCACGCCAGGCCTGCGCAGGGGGAGTGTAGCGCATCCAGCCGGTCTGTCGAGCCTCACGAGGGCCTCGACCGGGGCGCCGGGATGCGCTACACTCGTCGGCGTGGTCTGCGCTGCCCTCTCCCCCGGGGATGATGATGCGACACAGCCGAGCCCTGACCCTGACCCTCCTGCTCCTGAGCGCGTGCGCGCCTGCGGTGGACTCGCCGCCGCGAGGTCTTGAGGAGGCGCCGCAGGCGATCCGCAACGGGACCCGCGAGCCGGTGTCGGTGACGCTGCGGGAGGGGCAGAAGCTGGCGATCGGGTGGCTGCACCGGCCCGGCTCTCCGGCGGGGAACTTCTGCACGGGGACGCTGATCTCGCCGCGGGTGGTCATCACGGCGGAGCACTGCACCAACGGCGAGCCCCCCGAGCGCTTCGCCTTCGGCGTGGGCCTGGACCCGGACGCCCCCGAGGGCTCCTTCAACGTCATCGAGATCGTCGAGCACCCCCAGGTAGACGCCGCGATGCTGATCCTGGAGGGGGATGTGGTGGCGCGGCTCCCGCAGCTGGAGCCCATCGCCTTCAACCGGGCGGAGCTGAACGCGCAGCACCAGGGGATGACGGCGGAGGCGGCGGGATACGGGGAGACGTTCGACGCGAGCCGGGACGGGCGCTGGTTCGCGGCGCTGGAGCTGGAGACGGTGGGCTCGCGCTACCTGGTGGTCAACGGCAACGGGCAGCGAGGCATCTGCTTCGGGGACTCGGGGGGGCCGCTGCTGGCGATGAGCACGGCGGGGGCGCCGGTGGTGCTGGCGGTGGAGTCCAACGGGGAGGAGAGCTGCCTGGGCCGGGACAACATGACGCGCCTGGACGTGCTTGGGCCGTGGATCGAGCCCATCGCGGAGCACCCGGGGAGCAGCGACCCGGTGGACGGCGCCAGCACCAACCCCTGCCGCCAGCTCGACTACCTGGGGCGCTGCAACGGCGCCCAGGCGGAGTGGTGCGAGGAGGGGGCCTTCAAGGCGCGGGACTGCTCGGCGGAGGGGCTTGGGTGCGGCTTTGTGAGCGACGATCTGGGGTATTACTGCATCGATCCGTCGAACAACGGCCCGGCGCCCGAGCCCGAGCCCGAGTGCACCGCCGAGGACACCTGGTGTGACGGGGAGGATCGGGTGGCGTGCGCCGGGGGGAGCTTCGTCCGGGAGCGCTGCGCCGTCACCGGGGCGACCTGCGGCTTCAGCGCGACGGGGGCGCCGACCTGCGTGGACGCCTCCGGCAACAGCGTCAACCCGGAGCCCGACGATCTGGAGGGGCCCGACGCGGGCGGCTTCGTCGAGGAGCCCGCGGCGGCGTCAGCGGCAGACCAGGTCATCACGAGCCGCTGCAGCGTCTCGCCGCGGGGCGTGAACCTGGCGCCGCTCCTGCTGCTGGGGCTGGCAGCGCTGCTGCGCCGCCGCTGACCTCAGAACGGCGCGTAGGGCAGCTCCAGGAGCTTCCAGACGAAGATGTAGTGCAGGAAGGCGCCGCCGAGCACGAAGAGGTGCCAGACCTCGTGAAAGCCGAAGTGCTCGGGCCAGGGGTTGGGTCTCTCGATGACGTCGATGACGGCGCCGCCGGTGTAGAGGACGCCGCCGCCGAAGAGGAGCCCGATCATCTCCCACGAGAGGCCCGGGAGGATGCGGTGTCCGGGGATGACGATCAGCCAGCCCATGATGACGTAGATGGCGGTGCTGAGGGCGTTGGGGCAGCGGATCCAGACCATCTTGAAGAGGATGCCCACGAGGGCGAAGCCCAGGACGAGGGCCAGCATGGCGACGCGCCACGTGCCGTCGAGGAGGTGGACCAGGGCGGGGACGTAGGTGCCTGCAATGAAAAGAAAAATCGCGCCGTGATCCAGGCGCCGCAGCCAGGCGTTGCCCCGCTCTCCGATGTCGAGGAAGTGGTAGATGGTAGAGGAGAAGAAGAGGAAGACCAGCGTGGTGCCGTAGAAGAGCACGCTGGTGACCTGCGTGCGGTCGGGCGCGGCCCAGAAGACCAGCGCGAAGGTGCCCAGGAGGCCCGCCAGCATGCCCATGAGGTGCGTCGCCGCGCTCATGGGGTCCTTCCAGATGCCGACCCGGACGGGGCGGGCGGGGGTGAAGGTGTGCTCATCGACTTGACTGGCCATCGCGTTGCCTCCTCGCTCACAGGACCACCGGCCGCCACCTTGCGCGCCAGCGTGCCTTGAAGTCTAAGGCATCGGCGCGCGTCGCGTGTCACTGTTATGTAAAACCTGTCCCTGAGACGCAGGAGGCTCCCATGACCACGCTCCCCCACCTCACTCCGAAGCAGGCGCGCGATCTCCTGGTGGGTCACCTCGGGCTGCGGCAGCGGCGTCGCTGGGAGGGGGCGTCGTCGGGGCTGGAGGTGCTGCGGTCGCTGCGCTGCATCCAGCTGGACCCGCTGGAGCGGAGGTCTTTCCGCTCTATCGGGAGCAGGCGAAGGCGACGCCGGGGTGGCGGAGCACGGAGAAGATGAAGCGCTTGAGCCCGGCGCTGCTGGAGGCGGTGCGGGAGGAGATCGCGTCGCGCGGGGCCTCGACGCCGGGGGAGCTGGAGGATCGCGGCGAGGTGGAGCCGGTGGACTGGTCGGGGTGGAGGTCGACGCGGCAGGCGACGGCGATGGCGCTGGAGGTGCTCTGGACGCGGTGCGAGGTGGTGGTGGCGGCGCGCACGACGTCGGGCAAGCGCTACGATCTGCCGTCGCGGGTGCTGGGCGCGTGGGCGGAGGCGGAGGCAGCGGAGGAGGGTTTTCTGCGCCGGATGCTGCTGGAGCGGGTGGCGGCGTGCGGGTTGATGGCGCTGCACCAGGGGCCGTGGTGGTCTTCGCTGGACGGGGCGCGGGGGTCGGGTCGGGTGGAGGCGCTGGTGGCGTCGGGGGAGCTGGTGAAGGTCTGCATCCAGGGCGCCCGGCGAGAATACATCACCCTCCCCGCCTTGCTGGAGCCGGGCGCCTTCCTGGGGGAGGAGGACGATGACGGGGAGGCGCGCATCCTGGGGCCGCTGGACCCGGTGATCTGGGATCGTCGGCTGGTGCAGCACGCCTTCTCGTTTGAATACGTCTGGGAGGTCTACAAGCCCGCCGCCCAGCGGCGCTGGGGCTGGTACGTCTGCCCCATCCTCCACCGGGGGCGCCTGGTGGGCCGGGTGGAGGCCCGCGTCGAGGACGGGCGCCTGGTGCTGGATCGCCGCTGGGAGGAGGAGGGCTTCGAGGAGGCGGCGTGGGCGCGGGCGTGGGAGCGCCACGCGGCCCACGTCTGACGGCGCCAAAAGCGCGTCAAACCGCAGGGGGGTGTTGTTGCATCGCTCCCAGGGGGTGCCTACCCTCCCCCTGCGTCGCCGCGCTGCCGAGCGGAGCGCGCTCCCCTCCCCTCCTGACCTCGGGGCCTCATGCCACGCGCTGCCTTCTTCGTCATCATGGTGTCCCTCTGGATCGGCCTCCACGTCTACGTGGGGGCGCGGCTGATCCGCCCGCTCCGGGTGTCGCGGGTCGCGCGGGTCGGGCTCTGGGCCGGGTGGGGGCTGCTGATGCTCCTGGCGCCGCTGGCGCTGGCGACGCGGACGATGAGCCTGCCGGTCGGGGCGTCGGACGTGCTCAACATGGCGGCCTACATCCACATGGGGGCCTTCATGCTCCTGGTGGTGGGGAGCCTGGCGCGGGATCTGGGGGCGCTGCTCCTGCGCGCTGTGGACTGGCTCCTCTCCCCGCGCCCCGCCGCTGCGGCGGAGGAGCGAGAGGCGCCGCGTCGCGGCGGCGCGATCCTCCCGACGGACCCGAGCCGCCGGGCCTTCCTGCAGAACGTCGCCAACGCCGCGCTGGTGGGCGGCGTGGGCTCGCTGACGGCGGTGGGCTACCACACCGCGCGGGGGACCATCCCCACCAAGCCGGTCACCATCGCCTTCCCCGACCTCCCGGCGGCGCTGGACGGGCTCCGCATCGTGCAGCTGAGCGACATCCACATCGGGCCCACCCTCAAGGCGGACTTCCTGGAGCAGATCGTCCAGACCACCCAGGAGCTTGAGCCGGATCTTATCGTGATCACAGGGGATCTGGTGGACGGCTTCGCGGAGGAGATGGCGCACGAGGTGGCCGCCTTCGCCAGGCTCCAGGCCCCGCTGGGGGTCTTCGCCGTGACGGGCAACCACGAGTACTATTGGGACGCCCCGGCCTGGATCAAGACCTTCGAGGGGCTGGGCCTCAAGATGCTGAACAACGCCCACGCCGTGCTGGACGTCCGGGGGGCCTCGCTCATGGTGGCCGGGGTCACCGATCTCTCCGCCGGGCGGTTCATCCCGGAGCACGCCTCCGATCCGCACAAGGCCCGCGGCGGCGCCGACGCCGATCTCAAGCTCCTCCTGGCCCACCAGCCCAAGAGCGTCTACGAGGCGGCGGCGGCGGGCTTTGATCTCCAGCTCTCCGGCCACACCCACGGCGGGCAGTTCTTCCCGGGCACGCTGCTGGTGGGGCGGGTCCACCCCTTCTCGGCGGGGCTGGGCGTCTATGAGGGGATGCAGATCTATGTGAGCCGGGGGACGGGCTACTGGGGGCCGCCGCTGCGGCTGGGCGCGCCGCCGGAGATCACCCACATCACCTTGCGGCGCGGCTGAGGCTTGGCTATCCTGCGCGGCGCTTGCCTGCGCAAGCGCGGCCTGGGATGAACCGCCAACGCATCGGGATCTTGATGAACACCTTCCTCCGCCAGCTCCCCTTCGTCGAAGCGCTCAAGGCCACCCCGGCTCGCGACCTCTACCACAAGCTCCGCCACGTCCCGCTGGAGGCGCGCGGCATCGCGCGTCAGCTGGCCGACCGCGCCGCCGTCCAGGGCGACCCGGGCCTCAGCCGCCTCCACGCCGAGCTGGCCGAGATCCTGGAGCGCCAGCGCGCCGAGTGGCCGCACTACGCCTTCGGCTTCCGCTACTTCTACCAGGGCTACGCGCGGGTCCACATCTCGGGCATCCGCCCGACGGAGCTGCGCTTTCAGCACTACGACGTGGCCGCCCACCTCCGCCCCACCGATCGGGTGCTGGATCTGGGCTGCAACTCCGGCTTCATGGCGATCGAGGCCAGCTACCACGCCGCCCACGTCGATGGCGTCGAGTGGAACCCCTACATGGTGGAGGCGGGGCAGGCCGTGGCCCGCTACCTCCAGCGCGACAACGTCCACCTCCAGGCGGGCGACCTCAACACCTTCGAGGCGAGCGCGCCCTACGACTGCGTCATGGCCTACGCCTGCTACCACACCGACGATCACGGCAACCGCGAGGGCATCGACGCCCACTTTGACAAGCTCCACGGGCTCCTGCGCCCGGGCGGCACGCTCCTCTTCGAGAGCCACTATGTGGACATCCACAACCCGGACTTCCACGCCTTCATGGAGCGCCTGACCCCGCGCTTCGAGCGCCTCCAGCGCACCTTCATCAGCAACGGGCCGGATCGGGGCGGCGACCGCTACTACTATGTCCTCCGGCGGGGCGACGATCATGCAGGCGCCTGACCCGGCGCTCCTCAAGCGCGCGCTGGCTGCATTTTCGGGCAAAAATCCACAAGAATCTATACAGAATTTAATCAAACTCTACGCGCGCGGCGGCGTCGAGATCGTCTTCTACATCCGCAACGCCGCCCAGGAGGCCTACCTGCGCTCGACGGCGGAGGCCCTGCGGGGGCGGCGCTGCCAGTGGGTGCTCCACCCGGACGCGGCCTGCCCGGCGGCGCTGCGGGAGGAGGAGGTGCTCCGCATCGACGGCGCGGCGCTCGGGCTCCTGCCGTGCCGGCTCTTTGTGACCAGCGCCTCGGGGCAGCGGTGGTACGCGATGCCGTGGCTCGGGGCGCGGCGGGTGAACCTGCCGCACTCGCTCACGAGCCTCCACATGAGCTACCCGGCCGGGGCGTATGACGACTTTGATCTGGTGCTCTGCGCGGGGCCGCACCAGCGCCGCGAGCTGGAGGCGATGGATCGGCGCCGGGGCGTGGAGCGCCCTCACCAGACGGTCGGCTACGGCAAGCTGGATCTGCTGCTGCGCCAGCGCGCCCAGCTCCCGCGGCGCGGCGACGGCCCGCCGCGGGTCATCCTGGCGCCCTCGTGGGGCGAGGGCAACGTGCTGAAGGCGATGGGGCTGGAGCTGACGGAGGCGCTGCTGGCGCGGGGCTGGGAGGTCGTGGTGCGGCCCCACCCGGCGGCGCTGCACCTCGTCCGGCCGCTCATCGAGGCGCTGGAGCGCCTGGCGGCGCGCGAGCCGCGCTTCACGCTGGACCGGAGCCCGGACTCCGGCGAGGAGGTGCTTGGGGCGGACGTGATGATCAGCGACTATTCGGGGGTGGCGTATGAGTTCGCGTTCGTGACCCGGCGCCCGGTGGTCTTCGTCAACACGCCGCTCAAGATGCTCAACCCGCGCTACGGCGAGCTGGGCATCGAGCCGATGGAGATCACGCTGCGCGAGCAGCTCGGCGTCCTCGTCGAGCCGACGATTGAGGCCATCGTGGCGGGGGTCTCCGACGTCCTCCAGCGGCGCGAGCACTTCCAGGGGCGCATCCAGGACCTCACCCCCGACTACCTCACCCACCCCACCCCCGAGGGCTGCGCCCAGGCGGCGGCGGCGGCGCTGGAGGCGCTGCTGGACGCCTAGTCCCGGGCCTCGCAGAGCGCGGCGTAGGTGGTCCGCCCGCAGGGGCGGTCGTCCCACCGCCGCGCCCTGCTGCTCCCCGTCCCCGCCGACGTCATCACCAGCCCGCAGTCCTCGCCGCCCGCCCCGTCGTTGGGCTCGCCGGCGTCCCAGGCCGTGAAGGTGACCGGCTCGCCGCTGGCCCAGGTCCACACGCCCTCCTGGCTGCGGTCGTTGAGGCCGATCCACACGTCCACCGACCGCGCCCCCTCCACCAGCTCGTTGACGAACTCCCCCTCGGCGCTGTCGGAGATCGTCGCCAGCGTCATCCCCTGGGCCTCGCAGAAGGCCAGCGCCCCCTCCCAGGTCCGCCCCGGCGGGCAGAGCAGGTAGGCGTGCCCTCCGAAGCGCGCCGCCGGGCAGGGGCAGACCTCGCCTTCGTCCACCGCGCCGTCGCAGTCGTTATCCAGGCCGTCGCACACCTCCGCCGCCCCGCCCAGCACCGACGCGTCGCCATCATCACAGTCCGTCGCCGGCGCCGTGATCAGCGCCTCGCCGGGATCGTCGCACTCGGCGTCGTTCGCCTCCGTCAAGGCGTTGTCGTCGCCGCGGGCGCCGTCGCCGTCGCTGTCCGCGAAGCACACCTCCAGCCCGTCGCAGTCCTGATCCACCCCGTCACCCGGCGTGTCCCCGGCGTCGGGGTGGGTCACCGGGCTCCGGTCGTTGCAGTCTCCGGCGTTGGTCACATGCCCCGCCAGCGGCCCGCAGGTCCGCGTCACCGGCGCCCGGCTGTCCCCGAAGCCGTCGCCGTCCACGTCCGGCCACACCTCCAGCGGGGTCGCGCAGCCCGCGCCCACCTCCTCCCCACCCCCGCCGGACGCGGCGTCGCTTGCGCCGCCGCCGCCGTCGCTGCTGTCGCCGCTGCCGCCGTCGGGGACGCCGCCCGCGTCACCCGCCGCCCCCGCGTCCTCCTCCAGCCCGGCGTAGAGGCCGCCCAGCTCCACGCTGGCGCACCCGCCAGCCGCCGCGAGCAGACCGAGCAGCGGCGCCCACCCCCACGCGCTGCCTCGCCTTTGCCTGCTCGCCTCCATAACGACCTCCTCCGACCTCAGCCCGGGCTGATCCCGCGCGCCTCACGGCAGAGCACAAACCACACCCCCAGCGCGTCACGGCCCTTGAAGGCCGCGCCGATGGTCACATGCGACGACACCTTCCGCATCCGATCCTCGGTGTTCCGGTAGATGAAGCGCCCAAGCCGCGCGTGGCTCGGCGCCAGCGGCGGCCAGCCCGGCGCCCGCTCCTTCGCGGGCTCGATGTAGTCGATCACCACCGGGTCCGACGCCCACCCCGGGCGCGTCGTGAAGTAGCCCGGCCCGGTCGCCGCGCTGAACCACTGATGGTTGTATCCCCAGAGCACCCCCCGCGCCGGATCGCTCGGGCGGCAGAAGCGCTTCTGGAAGCGCCGGAACCCCGGCAGCGAGTTCATCCCCTCGTGGATCACCTCCTGGAGCGGCGGCGTCCCCTCCGGCACAAAGTCCACCAGCCCCAGCGGCCACGCCCCCTCCACCAACGCATAGAGCGCCCCAAGCTCCGGGCCGCGCAG
Source organism: Myxococcota bacterium (assembly GCA_963169075.1). GTDB lineage: Bacteria > Myxococcota_A > Bradymonadia > Bradymonadales > CAUJGC01. The sequence goes on along the minus strand of CAUJGC010000057.1, from coordinate 4,995 downwards.
CGCGAAGAGCGCGTTGCAGCGGTCCACATGAGACATCCCGTCCAGCCACGACGCGATGGCCTCCGGGGTCCCGCACTGGATCAACGTCGAGAGGTGTCCCATCCCGTCCTCCTTACGCGCCCAGGCGACCGTGCAGGTACTTCCGCAGCGCGTGGACGCTGGCCTGGATGTGCTCGGTCAGCTTCGGGTAGTTCACCTGATACGGGTTCTCCGGGTTGAGGTAGTCCTTGATGTCCCAGAGCATCCCCACCTCCACATAGATGTACTGGCTGGAGATGTCCCCATCCACCGTGATGATACCCGGCTCGGCCTGCGCGATGTAGCCGCCCTTCAGCTCCTGCTTCACCGCCCGATACACCGAGCCGAAGTCCTTCACCCGCTCCCCGTACCCGATCCGCACCGACGCCTCGTGCCCCAGGACCTGCGACGTCAGCAGCGACTCCCCGTGGTGGGTCAGCTGAAAGATGATCCGGCTCCCCGTCTCCAGCTGCTCGAAGCGCAGGAAGTGATCGCTCCCGGTGCTGTTCAGATCGATCAGCGCGTAGCCGTTGTCCAGCGTCGCCGTGATCACCGCACCCACCAGCACCTCGTCCACCTCGGTGGAGAGGAGCCGCCGCCCGTGGCGCTTCCAGCTGGAGTGGACCAGCTTCACGAACACCTCATCCATGTAGGCGTCCTGCTGCTCGCTCTTGGGGATGACCGAGGCCGCCGGAGCCGGGGCCGGTGCAGACGTCGGCGTCGGGGCAGGCGCCTTCGCCTCGCTCCGCGCGGCGGTGGGCTCGGGAGGCGTCGGCGTCCGGGGCGCCCGCGCCAGCTGGGCGCTGGGCGGCGCGAAGTCTCCGCTCTCCTGCACCTTGACCCACCCTGAGAACCCCTCCCGCCAGATGTAGGTCGTCCCTGTGACCAGGCCGCGCAGGATCAGATCCTCCATCTGCTCGCGCGTGAACGGACCCTTGTTACCCTCCGGAGAGCCGCAGAACCACATCATCGGACGGCCATTGGACATGAGCGGACACCTCGCTGTGCGCTGGGAGTGCGGGGCAGGAGCCCCCGAAGACCGCTCCATCCTAGCCCGACCCGGCCCGGGACGCAACGCGCGCCCCCACCCCTTCCCTCCCGAGGCGGCCTGCGCTAGAGTGGCCTGCGCCGGGGCGTCCCCGGCCCGGACGAGGAGAGGTGTTCCATGGGACTCATGAGCTTTTTTGCAGACCGCGAGCGCAAGGCCGAGCTGCGCGAGAGCAAGGATGAGATGATGGTCGGGGAGGTCGTCCGCGCCATGTCCCGCAAGGGCTGGCCCGCCACGGGCTTCTACGCCCACAGCGACTTCCAGCGCGTCAAGTTCAAGGCCCTCACCGACGACGTCTTCTCCACCGTCTACGTCACCATCGACCGCAAGAGCGGCACCGGCGCCCTCTCGGAGGCCCTCATCGGCTCCAAGGCCACGGTGATGATCACAGGCGAGGTGAAGAACTTCCTGGCGGACCCGGACGACCTGGTGGCGATGTACAAGACGGATCTGGCCAACCTCTTCAAGATCTCCTGGGCCGACGTCAAGATCAACCACGAGTACAACTCCATCTTCGGCACCACCCGCCAGGTCATCGAGATCAACCACTTCATCGGCCAGGGCGAGGCCGGCATCCAGCGCATGGTGGCCTTCATGGAGCAGGAGCTGGGGCGCGTGCGCGAGAAGCTGCGCCCCTACAAGAAGAGCGACATGCCCGCCTGACGCATGGCCCAGCTCCCCATCGACGACGCCCTCCCCGCGCTGATCGACGCCCTCCGTCACCACCCCAGCGCCCTCCTCCGCGCCCCCACCGGCGCGGGCAAGACCACCCGCGTCCCCCTCGCCTTGCTCCGCGCGGGCCTCGCCGGGGACCGCGGCCTCATCCTCATGACCCAGCCCCGGCGCCTCGCCGCCCGCGCCGCCGCCCGCTGGATGGCCCAGGCCCTCGGGGAGGAGGTGGGCGAGACGGTGGGCTACAACGTCCGCCTCGACCGGCGCGCCGGGCCGCGCACCCGCGTCCTCGTCGTCACCGAGGGCGTCCTCCTCCGCATGCTCCAGCAGGACCCCTTCCTCGAAGCCGTCAACCTCTTGATCTTCGACGAGATCCACGAGCGCAGCCTCACCCTCGACACCGCCCTCGCCCTCGCCCGCAAGGTCCAGCAGGAGGCACGCGACGACCTCCGCCTCCTCGCCATGTCCGCCACCCTCGACCCCGGCCCCCTCCAGCGCTTCCTTGAGCCCTGCGCCGCCGTCGAGAGCCTCGGACGCCTCCACCCCGTCACCGTCGAGCACGCCCGCACCTCCCCGGACACCCCCCTCGAAGCCCGCGTCCGCGACGCCGTCCTCCACCTCCTCCCCCAGACCCCCGGCGACCTCCTCGTCTTCCTCCCCGGCATGGCCGAGATCCGGCGCGCCATCGACGCCCTCCGCGACGCGCGCCTCGACGCCGACCTCCGCCCCCTCCACGGCAGCCTCACCGCCCAGGAGCAGGACGCCGCCCTCCGCGCCGGACCCCGACGACGCGTCGTCCTCGCCACCAACGTCGCAGAGACCTCCGTCACCGTCGACGGCGTCACCGCCGTCATCGACTCCGGCCTCGCCAGGACCCTCCGACACAGCCCCGCCACCGGCCTCGACCGCCTGGAGCTGGGCATGATCAGCCGCGACGCCGCCGAGCAGCGCGCCGGACGCGCCGGACGCCAGCAGCCCGGACGCTGCCTCCGCCTCTGGAGCGAGCACCGACACCTCACCCTCCCCGACCGCACCCCGCCCGAGATCCTCCGCGCCGACCTCGCCGCTGTCGCCCTCCAGCTCCTCGCCTGGGGAGAGCGCGACCTCCTCGCCTTCCCCTGGTTCGAGCCCCCACCCCCAGGCGCCGTCCAGCGCGCCCTCGACCTCCTCCGCCTCCTCGGCCTCCTCGACGAGCGCGGCCTCACCCCCCTCGGCCGAGACGCCGCCGACCTCCCCCTCCACCCCCGGCTCGCCGCCCTCCTCATCGCCGGACACCGCCTCGGACACCCCCAGCTCGCCGCACGCGCCGCCGCCCTCCTCGCCGACCGCGACCCCTTCGAAGACCTCCCCGGACACCACCCCGAGCCCTGCGACCTCCTCCCCGCCCTCGACGCCCTCGACGCCTGGGCCCGGCGCCTCCCCCACCGCCCCCAGGCCGACCCCGCGCGCGTCCGCTTCACCCTGGAGAGCGCCGACCTCCTCGAAGCAGACGCCCGCAAGCGCCTCGGCGCCGCTCCACCTCCCGCCCTCTCCCGACGCGACGCCCTCGCCCGAGCCCTCCTCGCTGGCTGGCCCGACCGCGTCGCCCTCCCCCGCGCGCCCCAGGACCCCCGCGCCCTCCTCGTCGGCGGACGCGGCGTCACCCTCCACCCCACCTCGCGCGCGCGCGGCGCCGCCCTCTGGCTCGCCCTCGACCTCGACGACGCCCACCGCCCCGACGCCCTCGTCCGACGCGCCACCGCCCTCCTCCCCGAGTGGCTCGACCCGCAGCACCTCACCACCACCCGCGACCTCGACTTCGACCCCGACGCCCGCCGCGTCCACGCCCGCGAGCGACGACGCTACCTCGACCTCACCCTCCGCGAGCGCACCGCACCCCTCGACGACCCCCACGCCGCCGCCCTCCTCCTCGCCCAGCACGCCGCACCCCTCCTCCACGAGGCACTCGACCTCCAAAGCCCCGAGCGCGCCGCCTTCCTCGCCCGAGCCCGCTTCGCACACCCCCCCCTCCCCCACCTCCTCCCCCCCTTGGACGACGCGCACCTCACCGACCTCCTCCCCACCCTCTGCCTCGGCGCCCGCTCCTTCGACGACCTCCACCGCCTCGATCTCCCCCAGGCCCTCCTCGACGCCCTCCCCTACCCCGCCCGCCAGGCCCTCGAACGCGTCGCCCCCGAGCGCCTCACCGTCCCCAGCGGCTCCGCCATACGCCTCGCCTACGACCCCGACGACCCCGCGCGCCCACCCGTCCTCGCCGTCCGCATCCAGGAGATCTTCGGCCTCCAGACCACACCCGCCGTCGCAGAAGGACGCGTCCCTGTCCTCCTCCACCTCCTCGCCCCCAACATGCGCCCCCAGCAGGTCACCCAGGACCTCCACAGCTTCTGGCGCAACACCTGGCCCGAGGTCCGCAAAGAGCTGCGCCAGCGCTACCCCAAGCACGCCTGGCCCGACGATCCACTCTCCGCTACCCCGGAGCGGAGATCTGGTAGAAAAAAAACATAACTAAAGTCAAATAAGGACAAAAATGAACGCTCCCGTCAGCAACATCCCCAAGAGCATGGCCGTCGCCCTCCTCCTCTCCCTCACCGCCATCCTCTTCGGCTTCGGCCTCGGCGGCGTCTTCGGCGCCGCCGAAGACTCCATCAAGGGCACCCTCAAAGACTCCGGCGCCGCCGTCCTCGACACCACCTACAAAGGCGACAAGGCCGCCATGGACGCCGTCGTCTCCAAGTCCTGGTCCTACATGAAGCGCGCGCACCTCCACGGCGGCGCCATCGGCACCGCCTCCCTCGCCTCCATCCTCGCCCTCCTCCTCCTCGCCCGACGCGACAAGCTCGCCCAGGGCTCCGCCCTCGCCTTCGGCCTCGGCGGGCTCCTCTACGGCGTCTTCTGGATGGCCGCCGGCTTCATGGCCCCCGGCCTCGGCAGCACCGACGCCGCCAAGGAGGCCCTCCGCTTCCTCGCCATCCCCGGCGCCGGGCTCTCCATCCTCGGGCTCCTCGGCACCCTCGTCGCCATCGCCCGCGACACCCTCGGCCGGACCCCCCCGGCTGCGTAAGCTCCTGCTCGCTTCGCTCGCAGGAGCAACGCAGCCGGTCCCCCCCGTGACGGGGGGACACCGCCGCTGCGAACGACCCCGCTCGCCTCCCCACGCGTTGGCCCCCCCCCCCCCCCCCCCCCCCGGGGGGGCCCCCCCCCCCGGGGGGGCCGCGCCCCGGCGCCCGGGGGGGGGCCGGCCAAGCGGGGTGAGGGGG